>NZ_JBJMIE010000786.1:0-8625 GCF_045807065.1 Actinophytocola sp.
AGGACAGCAGGTCCGACGCACCCAGCTCCAGCACGCCGGTCGCACCCGAGTAGCGGCTGGTCCAGACGATCCCACCCCACAGCAGGTCGCCGTCGCGGTCGACGTAGACCGCGGTGCGGCCGGGCTCGGTGAGCAGCCGCGGCTCGCGCCGCCGGATCACCGGGTCGGCGACGTTCAGCTGGGCGCGGAGGCTCCCGGTGTCGTTGAGCTTCTTGTCGAACGTCACCCCGGACAGCGGCAGCTCGTCCAGGATCTGCCCGCTGCGCAGGTCCGCGATGAGGTAGGTGTAGACGGCGCCCATGGTCAGTAGGTGGCGAACGAGATGCCGTCGAGCGACACCCAGCCGTTGTTCCCGCTCAAGACGTAGACGTTGCCGTCCGCCGTGATGTCGACCCTGCCGATCTGGGGATTCACCCCGGACAGGTTCGTGGCCACCACGAAGAGGTGGTGCGCCTTCGGGCAGTAGTTGACCGGGCTGCTCGAGAGTTGGAAAGCGGGTTTCGACTGGGTAGCGTCGACGACTCTACCCCTCATGAGGCCGCGCAGCCTGACCCAGCCGTCCTCGGTGATCGTGTAGCCGACCTCCGCGTAACCACCGCCGTAGTTGGACCACCCGTTCTGCCACTTGACCGGCGGGTGCCAGCCGTCGACGCTGCCACGCGGCGGGCGGTACGGGATCCAGACACCACCCTTGTAGACCTCCATCACCCTCGTGTCCAGGCGCATGATGACCATGCTGCCGTAGGGGTTCGGCGGCCGGTCGGCCTCGTTGCGCACCGGGATGATGCCGTTGAGCGCCGCGGTGAACCGCCGCGTGTCCTTGAGCGACGCCGTGCCCACGGTCGGCGGTGGCACCGTGATCTCGGCCAGCACCAGGGACAGCGGGTTGGTCACGGCGGGCCGGGGCGGTGTCGCGCTCGCGCTGTTCTCTCCCGCGTAGACGGTGACCTGGAAGCCGGGGTCGCCGTCGACCACCTCGGCGACGACGAGGTCCATCCGGTACAGGGACGCGTTCGCGGCACCGAGGGACAGCTCCTTCGCCGCGTCGATGGTGACCAGGTACGGGCCGTCGGAAGGTTTGGCCGGGTCGGCCAGCACGGCCTGGAACGGGTTGACCGTGACCTTGTTCGTGCCCAGCGCGACCAGCCCGGGAAAGCCCTGCCCGTCACGGATGCCGGTGCGGACCCGCAGCGGGTCGAGCGTGTCACCGACCCCCTGCGCGGCCACGAGCATGCCGGTGGCGAGCCGCGCCTCGGGCGCGTCGATGTCGTTGACCCAGCCGGGATGGCGTTCGGCCATCGAGGTCCCCCTTCTCTCAGATCCACGAGTCACGCCAGGTTGCCGTGAGAGTGCCCGACTCGGCCGAGTCCAGGGCGTCGAAGCCGACCGTCGTGCTGCCGGGCGGCAGACCGAACCAGGTCGACCTCGCCAGCAGCGCGGCGCGCCGGGAGGCACCGCCCAGCAGCACCGTGCGGGCGGCCACGTCGACGGTCAGCGTGTCCCCGTCCAACAACCGCAGCCCGAACGCCAGGCGCTGCCCGGTGGAGTCGTTGCGGATCACCGGCTGGTCGCACGGACCGGTGACCGTCCACAGCGGCCAGGAGGTCGCCGTGCCGGCGTTGGTCAGGCCGAGCGACCCGCTCGCCGGCTCGCCGAACCGCAACGGGAACGCCAGCGGGAAGTCCACGCCGGGACCCGGGCGGGGCAGGCCGCAGGTGGCGGTGTGCACCTCGATCCCCTGCCGCAGCGGGTCGGGCGCGGTGACCTGCAGGGAGAACTCGAAGGTGTACGGGCTCCTGTCGACCACCTTGGTGCCGGCCGAGAGCCGGACCAGGGCGCGCCTGGCCAGGGTCCGCTCCTGGACGGTCAGCTCGGTCAGCTTGGAGCCGTCGGCGAGGACCGCGCTCATGCGGTCCTTGGCCCGCTCCCTGGTCTCGGCGTCGGGCGCGATCGCCAGTCCCTCCAGGGTGATCACGCGCACCGAGCGGAAGGACTCCGCGTCGAACCCGCCGTCGCGCTGGGGCCGGTCGGCCAGCGACAGCCGCAGGTCCGGGCCGCTCGACCAACCGTCCTCCTTGGTCACCCACCACTCGACGCCGTCACCGTCGACCGCGTTGCCGGACCAACCGTCCACAGTGAACACCGGGAGTACCAACGGTTCGCTCACGACCGCGCCCCACCCTCTGCTCGCCGGCTCCGAGGGGCCGGCCGACGGTCCTTCCGTGCCCGATGATCCGCTCCGCGAGCCGCGCTCATGACGTCTTCGCCGCCCATGCCACCTCGCGGGCGGCGATGCGCCCGATCTCGTACTCGGACTGGCCCGCGCGCGGGTGGACGTTGACCGTCACCGGCGCGGCGACCGCGGCCCGGGCGGCCTGGACGGCGGTCGACCCGCCGACACCCGCGGCCACCGCGGCGAACGCCGGCCGGACCGTGGCGGCCCTGGGCACCGGGACCAGCCTCGTCATCGCCTCGGCCACCTTGTCGCCGCCGGCCTCGATGCCGACCACCAGGCCCTCGCCGATGTTCCGGCCGAACTCGGCCATCACGCGGGACGGCGAGCTGATCCCGAGTGCGCTTCTGATGGGTCCGGGGATCTTGTCGATGACGAAGTTCTTGATGGTGGACACGATGTCGCCCGCCATGTCCCGGATGCCGTTGATGAAGCCCTGGATCAGGTCCCGGCCCTTGTCGTACAGGCTGCGGCCGATGTTGCCGAGCGCGCCGAGCGCGCGGCCGGGCAGGCCGCGCACGAAGTCGACCAGGCCCGAGATCGCGTTGCCGGCCGCGTTGCGTGCCTGGTTGAACGCACCGCTGACGATGCCGACCACCCGGCTGATGCCGCGGATCACGTTCACCACGGCGTTCACCGCACCGGTGATGACCGCGCGGATTCCGTTCCACACCGCCGAGACGACGGTGCGGACCGCGGTGAAGACCGCGGTGATCACCGTGCGGATCGTGTTGACGTAGGTCCGCACCACCGTGACGATCACCTGCCACGCCACGGTGATCACGGTGCGGATGGCGGTCCAGACCGCGGTGATGACCAGCCGGATGATCGTGAAGTAGGTGGTGATGTACGTCCGGATGACCGTGACGGCGACCTGGATGACCTTCACGATGTAGGGCCACACCACCGCGACGACGTTGCGGATGATGTTCACCGCGGCGACGACGACGTTCCTGACGGCCGTGAACACCGCGTTGACGATGGTGCGGAACGTCGTACTCCGGTTGTACGCCAACACGATCGCGGCGACCAGCAGCCCGATCGCGATCACGATCAGTGCGACGGGGTTGAGCGACATCACCGCGTTCAGCAGTGCCTGGACGAGCGCCCACGCCCTGGTCGCGACCGCGACGACCCGCTGTGCCACGGCCATCGCGACGGTCCGGGCGGCCGCCACGGCCGCCTGCACCGCGGCACGTGCGTAGCTGGCCGCCAGCTGCACCAGGTTGCGCACCGCGGCCGCCGCGTCGCCCGCCATGGACTTGGCGCTGCTGGCGAACCTGCCGACCGCGCCGGCCGCGTTGGTCGCGCCCTCGCGGGCCGCGTTGAACGCGCTCCTGAGGTTCCCGTTCAACGAGGACGCGAGGTCGCGGACCGCGCCCGGGGCACTGGCGCCGAACTGCTTGAGGTCCCGGCCCAGCGCACCGGCCTCGCTGGCCGCGTCCTTGAAGCCCGTGCGGATGTCCTTGATGGCGCCGGGCAGCTCCTTCATCGCCCCGGCCGCGTTCTTGACCTCGCCGACCGTGTTCTGCACCGCCGTCGCGGCCGTGTTGACCGCGTCCGCGTAGCCGACCACGTCGGTGACCGCGCCGGTGACGGCCGGGTGGGTCTCCTTGAACTTGGCCGTCATCTCGGTCAGCTCGTCGTTGACGTGCGCGGCGAAGTCCTGCGAGATCTGGTTGGCGGCGCCGGCCACCGCGGCGGTGACCGACTGCTGGACGCCGGTGATCAACCCGCTGACGGCCGTCCGCGCGTCGGTGACCGCGCCGATCGCGGAGGTCCGCACGCTCGCCACCAACTCGCCCGCGGCGGCCCGCGCGTCGGCCACGACCGCGCTCATCGCGGCCCTGGCCTCGGCCGCGATGCTGCTCGCCGGCTGTGTCACGAACCCCCTCCGAAGAACGCGGCGAGCTGCTCGGGTGTGGCCGCGGGTGCCTCCTGCACCTCGATTCCCGGGCGGGGCACGGGTTGCGGGCGCTCCGGCGGCTCGGCGTGCTCGTCGCGGTTGGCCGTGACGAACAGCCAGTTGCCGGCGGCCAGCTCGTCGACGGCGGCCGCCAGGAGGTGCTCGGTCAGACCCCACTCGGCGGTCTCGCCGTGCAGTTCACGCACCAGCGCCGCGTCCCGGGGCAGGTGCTCGATGAGCACGCGCACCCGGCGCGCGGACAGTGTGCCGCGGTGGTAGTCGAGCAGGTCCACCCCGTAGAACCGGAGCAGGTCGGCTTCCACGGCCTCGCCGTGCTCGGTCAGGAGCGCGTCGAGGCCGAGGATTCCCCCAGTGTCATACCGGTGTCGCGGCCGTACGCCTCCAGCAGCGCCTGGATGTCCTGCACGCTCACGGTGTGGTCGTCGAGGCGCTTGACCTGTTCCTCGCCGAGCAGCAGCGTGAGCAGACCGTCCAGATCGGACTGGTCGAGGTCGGCCAGCTCGCGCACGACCTTCCTCGGCAGCTCGGTCGGCAGCCAGAACGGCTCCCCGTCGAGCTCGAACTCCCAGCGCTCACCGCGTGCCTCGAGCCGCTGTGCTCTTGCCGCGTTGACGTCGTACCGGCCCATCGCTGTCCCTCTCCCCCTACGCGTGTTGGTCTTCCTCCGCCGGCGCCTCGGTCGCGGTCGTCGGCGGCTTCATCGTCCATGCGGCCAGGGGTTCGAACCGGGCGTTGATCGGCGTGAGCGCGGTGAACGTGACCCCGAGCTTGATCGCCGAGGTGCGGGTGATCGACGTCTCGTCGGTCTCGGTCACCGCGCCGCGCGGGATGTAGAACCGGTGCGTCACGTTCGGGCCGTCGCTGAACTCGATGCCCAGCGCGCGCTCGTCCACCGCGGGTGCGGCGGCGATCTCGAACGACGTCGTGCCCGCCGCCTTGACGCCGGCGCTGAAGAAGAACGGCAGCGTGTCCGCGTTGATCTGCAGCAGCGAGAACTTCACGGAGAAGTCGCGGTCGGAGAACACGTACCGGATCGGCGCCACGGACTGCCATGTGTCGACCGGATCCAGTTTGTCCTTCTTCACGAACTTGACGCCGTCGGAGGAGGTATATCCGAGGTTCACCCAGGGGGCGTCCCAGCCCTTGGTGAAATCGGCGGGGGAGACCGTGTGCGCCGGCGCGACGTAGATGGTCCCGGTGCCCGCCACTCGAATCTCGCTCGCGTTCAGTCCAGCCATGTGACTCTCCTGTTCAGGCCGAAACGGGTCGAACGGGGACCACCAGCCGGTAACGCATCACGTAACGGTTCGCGTTGTCGTGCCGCCGGTCGGGCGACCAGCAGGGGCCCTGGTTCTCTTCCACATCGCTCACCACGACGCCGTCCGCGTGGTCGGCGGTCACCAGCAGCGGCAACACGCCCCGGACCGCGTTCGCCACCGCGTGCGCCGTCGCCTTGTCGCCGCCGTAGGTGTCGACCAGGGCCAGCACGTCGTCGAGGAAGTCGTCCTGGAGAAACGCGCCGCCGAGCCGGTTGACCACGACCGCCCGACCGCTGCCGTCGAAATCGGGCGGCAGCGTCACCCCCACCGAGACACCGTCGAGCTCCACGCGCGTTCTCAGGAATGTCACGACGAGGTTCTCGACGTCCGGGAAGAAAAGTGGACGCTCGTTTACCAGATGCCCCACAGGTGTCCCCCAGTCCCCCAACCCAGGGAAACGCTAACCCAGTGATCTTCGTTAGTCCAGGCCGGTCAGCCGATCGCGGGATACCACCCGCGGCGCCCGCCGCAGGCACTCGTACGTTCGGACGACGGATGCTCGCGTGACGTACAAAAATCTGGTGACACGATCATGCGCTTGATTACGATATTGCCTGTGTCCCGGGCAACGAGCCGCACAGGTGTCGCCACCGGGAGGGCCGGGGGGCCGAGGGGAGGATCTCGGTGCAGGTACAGACCCGCGACATGATGGCGAGCACCCCATCGCGCCGCGTTCGGGAGCTGATCGACGAAGTCGTCGCGGCGAAGGAGAACCCGGAGCCGTTCAAGGGCTTCCTCGAGCTGACCGACGTCCTGCTGGACATGGAGGTGGACGGCGTCCGCTGCGTCCTGGTGAAGACGAAACCCACCACGCGGGCACCGCTGCCCGCGCTCAGCCCGCGGGAGCTGGAGATCGTCCGCATGGTCGCCAAGGGCCTACCGAACAAGTCGATCGCGTCCGAGCTGCGGATCAGCGCCTGGACGGTGTCGTCGCACCTGCGTCGCGTGTTCGGAAAACTCGGCGTCACGTCCCGCACGGAAATGATCTCGAAGATGCTGGAGGAGGACATCTTCGCGCCCCGCGACGAGGACTGAGCCCGCGAGGCGGGCAAGCGCCACGACGGCGGTAGAGGCGGCCCGGCCGGCGGCGGGTGCGGGCGGGACTCCCGCCGGCACTCACCCGGGCCGCGGCCGACGTCAGCTCCTGCCCAGGAGCGTGTTCAGCGCGCGGAAGTACGGTGGCGCGGCGACCGTGCCACCGAACGCGCCGTGGCCGCAGGAGCCGATGTGCACCGGCGGCCCCGGGCAGAGCGTGCCGGGCTCGGAGCCGTCCGCGAACACCAGCGACGACACCGCGTACCCGCCGGCCCCGCCGACGAACGCGACCGACTCGCTCGTCTGCGTGGTGCCGGTCTTGCCGATGCCCGGGCGGGTCCAGCCCGCCGCCCGCGCGGCCGCCGCGGAGGTGCCCTCGGTCGTGTCCTTGCTCAGGCCCGCCACCACGGTGTTCGCGACGTCCGGGGACACCGCCTGCTCGCACGCCTGCGTCTTCACCGTGACCGCCCTGCCGAACCGGTCGGTCACCGTCTGGATCGGGTCCGGTGGGCACCAGGTGCCGCCGGACATCAGCGTCGCGGAGACGTTCGCCAGCTCCAGTGGGCTCACCGGGCTGTTGCCCAGCGTGAACGACGGCTTGTCCAGGAAGTACCTGGACTGCGGCTCGCCGCGCTGCGGGTCGTCGGAAGACGCGTCCGGCTTCTTCCCCGCGTCGTTGGCCGCCAGCGTGGTGCGCAGGCCCAGCCGGTTCGCCATGTCCAGCACCGCCGGCATGCCGACCCTCGTCTCCAGCCCGACGAACGCGGTGTTCGGCGACGTCGCGAGCCCGTCGGCCAGCGTGATCGGGTCGGGGTAGCCGCCGTCGTTGTGCACGGTGTAGCACCGGCCGCCCGACAGCGCGAAGCAGCCGGTCGACGGGTTGGGCAACGGCGTGTCCAGGTCCGCCTTGCCGGACTCGACGGCCGCCGCGGCGGTGAAGATCTTGAACACCGAGCCGGCACCGAACGGGTCGGACACCTCGGCCACGATGTTGCTGGACGTCTGGCCCCGCGAGGCGTCGGTGCCGAGGTTCCGGTTCGCGACCATCGCCAGTACCTCGTGCCGGTCACTGCCCGGCGCGATGACCGCCATCGTGTTGGCCACGCCGTCGGCGGTGGTGGGCACGTTCGCCTCGACCGCGTTCTTCGCCGCCTGGCTCACGGCCGGGTCCAGCGTCGTGCGGATCGTGTAGCCGCCGGTCGCGAGCTGGTCGCCGGACAGCCCGGCGGCCGAGCGGAGATAGGTCAACGCGTACTGGCACAGGAACCCGGCGTCGGGCGCGGCTCCGGCACACGTGCTCGTCGGCACGTTCGGGCCGTCCGGCAGCACGCCCAGCGGCGTCTTCTTCGCCTCCTCCGCCGCGGACCTGGTGATCGAGCCCGTGTCCGCCATCGCGTCGATGACCTGGTTGCGGCGGGTGAGGGTGGCCTGCGGGTGGTCGTACGGGTCGTAGGTGGTCGGGTTGTTGACCATGCCGGCGAGCATCGCGGCCTGCTGGACGTTCAGCTCGTCGACGCCCACGCCGAAGTACGCCCGCGCGGCGGCGGCCGCGCCGTAGACGCGGCCGGTGAACTCGACCACGTTCAGGTAGTCCGTGAGGATGTCGTCCTTGCTGGTCGACCGGTCCAGCTCGACGGCCGACCGCGCCTCCCGGATCTTGCGGGTCAGCGTGTCGGCCCGGTCCGCCGCCTGCGCCTTCGGGTCGTCGCGGTCGACGACGTTGATGAGGTAGTTCTTCACCAGCTGCTGGGTGATCGTCGAGCCGCCCTGGGTCGGGCCGCCGTCGAGGTTGTTCAGCAGCGCGCGCAGGACCGCGGTCGGGTCGATGCCGTGCTCGGTGTAGAAGTGCCGGTCCTCGATCGAGATGATCGCGGCCTTGAGCGTCGTCGGGACCTGGTTCGCCGACAGCGGCAGCCGGTACTGGTCGAAGATCGTCGCGATCGGGTTCCCGTTACGGTCGGTGACCGTGGTGACCAGCGGCGTCTGGCCGTCCAGGGACGCCGGGGAGATGCCGGCCGCGGTGGCGGCCACCTTCCCCGCGGCCACACCACTGCCCACCACGACCGGCGCGAGCAGTGCCGCCACCAGCACCCCCGCCAGCAGACAGCTCC
>NZ_JBJMIE010000787.1:0-20051 GCF_045807065.1 Actinophytocola sp.
CGCCCCCGGACCCGCCCAACCCGGACCCGGACCCGGACCCGGCAGACTCAACCGTCGAGACGCTGAGAAAGAGACCCACCAGCAGGCGGTTCCTTAACGGTAGGAACCAACCCGTCAACCACCTCAGCAGCAGCCCGAGCCGCGGCCCGTGCCGCCAACATGCTCTGGTGCTGCTCCAGCCGCCGCTGCCGCGACCGAGGCCCGGGATGCGGCACGGCGACCACATCGGTGAGCGCCTCCTGCGCGATGGCAGGCAGTTCGTCGTGTTGAGCCGGGACAGCGGGCACGACCATGGTCGTCTCCGAGTCCCGCTCGTCGACCGCCGCGACGACCGCTCGCGGGATCTGCAGCGTGTTCGCCGCGTCCATCGGCGATAAGGCGCTCTCCGGAGTTACCACGAAGGCGCCTCGCGCACGGGCCCGCGCCAGGATGGCGTCGGCCCGGTCACGGGGGTCCATGCGTCGACCTCTCCCTGTCGCGTCGTCGATAGTGGGGTCCAGGGTATGCCTTTCTTGGCTCCACGTCAGCGAAGAACCGGGAAATCACACCTGGGTACGCGTGATCGTCCGTCACCCTGCCGGGTGACAGGTAGGAAGGGGCAGACCTAGTTGGCCTCCAGCTCCGCCATGATGCGGGTGCTGGAGTCGGCCTTGTCGGTGCCGCCGATGCCGTAGTGCAGTGTGATGTCGTTGCGCTGGGCGGCGGCCAGTTCGGCGGTCGGCAGGTCGGACAGGTCGCGCCGGTCACCGCCGTTGCAGAACTCGAGCTCCGTGTCCGGGTACGCGGCCCGGATGAGGTCGAACGTCTCGTCGATGCCGGGACCGTCCTCGACCGCGACGTAGACGTCGTCGACGCAGCGCAGCGCGCGGACGATCCTGGCGCGGATGTCCTCGACCTGGATGATCCGGCCCTTCTTGAGCATCTGCTGCCGGTCGTTGTTCACGACCACGATCAGGTACCCGGACCGCTCGGCAGCCGCTTCGAAGAGGTCGAGGTGGCCGTGGTGGAGGGGGTTGAAGTACCCACTCACGATCGAGGCCTTGGCCGGTCGTGTGGGGGTGGTCATCGTCGATTCCTCCATGAGCGGTTCGAGGGTGACAAGTCAAGCAGCATAACGAGGTAGCGTCTTCACCCGTGCAGGCACATCTCGAGCACGGCTGGCGGCCGGACTTCGCGCTGGACCTGCGCTCGGTGCTGGCGCCACTGCGGCGAGGATACGGCGACCCGACGTTCCGCGTCACGGACACCGGCCCGACGTGGCTCGTCGCCAACACCCCGGCGGGCGTCGGCACGCTGGCACTGCGCGTCGCCGGCGGCGAGGTCCGCGCCTCCGCCTGGGGCGACGGCGCGGAGGTGCTCCTGGACGGCGTGCCCCGGCTGCTGGGCGCCGACGACGACCACTCCGGGTTCGTGGCCCACCACCCCCTGATCGCCGACCTGCACCGCCGCATGTCCCTGCGCCTGGGGGCGACGGGCCGGGTGTGGGACCTGCTGGTGGCGTCGGTGCTGGAGCAGAAGGTCACCGGCTACGAGGCACACCGCTCGTGGCGCGAGCTGTGCCGCCGGTTCGGCACGGCGGCCCCCGGTCCCGCGCCCGCCGGCATGTTCGCGCCGCCGGCGCCCCACGCGACCCTGGCCATCCAGGACTGGGAGTGGCACAGGGCGGGCGTGGACCTGGCCCGGCGCAAGGCGCTGGTGGGGGCGGCGCAGGTGGCCCACCGGTTGGAGAAGGCGGCGGAGCTGCGGGGGCGGGCGGGACGCGACCTGCTGCGCAAGGTGCCCGGCATCGGCTTCTGGACCGCGGCGGAGGTCGCGCAGCGGGCGTGGGGGGATCCGGACGCGGTCAGCGTGGGGGACTTCCACATCCCGGGGCTGGTCGGCTACGCCCTGCTGGGGCGGAAGATCGACGACAAGGGGATGCTGGCGGTGCTGGCGCCCTACGCGCCGCACCGGCACCGCGTGGTCCGCTACATCGAGGCCGGCGGTCCGGGCAAGCCCCGCTTCGGCCCCCGATACGCGGCACGCGACTTCCGGGAGATGTGAGCCATCTGCTTCTCGGCTTCGCATCACGGGTCGACGACTGCCCCCTCCTGTCAACCGCCGAACCGCAACGAGACCTCCGCCGGCTCCGTTCGCCCGGTTCGCCACGTTCGGCCCACCGAGAGCATCGCTGTTGACCTGCGGTTTAGCGAGTTGTCCACAACCATCGCCACTATCCACAGGCAAGATCAACAACCGGGGACTGTCGGTGCTGGCCGGTAGAATGGGACCGGGGCCGCCCCCCGGGTTCGGGTGGGGGTTGCTTAAGTTACGAGGGCTCGCCAAAGTCGCGTTTCCGCAGGTCAAAATACTACGCGAGGACCTGGGTCGCCGCTGCCAGCATCTCCGACAGCCCTGTCCAGCCAGTCGGGTCCTCGGGAAGGCCATTCACCGGCCACCACCGCAGGTCAAGGGACTCCGCACTGCGGACCGGCGAGGCCCCCGCCGGCGCGCGGACCAGGAACCGGACGTCGAAATGCCGGGTCGGCACGCCCAGTGAGCACGTGATCGGGTGGACGTCCACGTGGACCGGTTCCGGGACGATCGTCAGGCCCGCGATGCCCGACTCCTCCGTCGCCTCGCGTAGGGCCGCTGCTGCCAGTGTCAGGTCCGCCGGTTCGCAGTGGCCGCCCAGCTGTAGCCACGTCCCTACGCGGGGGTGCAGGGTCAGCAGCACCTCCGCGCCCGAGGCCGACAGCACCACCGCCGACGCCGTCAGGTGGCCCGGCTCGCACGAGCGCTGGCACGCGTCCGGGCGGGCCGCCAGGAACCCCAGGAACGCCTCCCGCAGGGACCGCTGGGACGGGGCGGCTGGTCGCCACGCCGCCAGGGTCGCGTATGCGTCCTCGTGCAGGGTCACCATGTTTCGAACCGTTCGTCCGGGTCCTCGGGGCGCGGGGGCGCCACGGCCGACGAGACGTGGCCCACCGCGACCGCGCCCACCAGCTCGGGCAGGGACGTCGTCGGGAGCCAGTGGCTGCCCAGGCCCGCCGCGGCCAGCGCCACCTGCAGGCGGTGCACCGCGGCGCCCACCGCGAACAGGTCCGCGCCGAACGCCAGCACCACCTCCGGCGCGCCGTACAGCCGCTCCACCGCCAGCTCGTCCAGCACGTCCTTGCGTCGCGCCCGGTCGGCCAGGTGTGCGAACCGGACCGCCGCCCCGCCCGTCAGCGCGGCCGCCGCGGCCTCCCTCAGCACGTCCTCGGCAACGGGTTCGTCGGTGAAGTCGGTGAAGTCGGTGAGCGACGGCACGGGCAGCGCCGCCGAGCGTTGGCCCAGGACGATGGCCTCCTCCGTGCCCAGGCGGAACAGGTCCTCCTCCACCGGGCGGACCAGATCCCTCGCCCTGGACGTGTCGGAGCCGATCGTCAGGCCGCGGACCACCGCCACCGGCATCGCGCCCAGTTTGCCCTTCACCAGGTCCGCCGCGGCCGCCACCTCGTCCGCCACCGCGATCTCCGTGACCGCCAGCTCGTTGCCGTGGCGGTCCACCTGGCCGCGGTAGCCGTGCAGCACGCGCATGCCCGACGCGCCGATCGCCACGTCCGTCTGGCCCACCCGCCACGCGCGGCCCATCGTGTCCGTGATGACCACCGCCACCTCGACGCCCAGGCGGTCCCGCAGGCCCCACCTCAGCGCCATCGCCGACGCGTCCGGGTCCGCCGGCAGCAGCGCCAGCTCGTCGCCCGCCACGTTCGAGGCGTCGATGCCCGACGCGGCCTGGACGATGCCCAGGTGGTTCTCCGTGATGTACGTCCTGGCGCGGCGGGCGATGATGCGGACCGACTCGTCGAACACGAGCCGCCTGCGGATGCGGTCCCGTTCCTCCGGATCGGTCGGCACGCGCACCAGGCGTCCCTCTACTTTGGACACCACCTTGCTCGTGACCACCACGATGTCGCCGGAGCGCAGCCAGCGGGCGGCCGACGCGATGGCGCCGGAGAGATCATCGCCGGGACGGAACTCGGGCAGACCCTCGACGGGCAGGATCTCGACCTTGCCCTCGGCGGCGTGATCACTCAACGGTGACTCCGGCGACGGCGAAGGCGGCGCGGACCATGTCGGCCGTGGCGTCCACATCGGACATGAGCAGCGGCACCGCGCGCACCTCGACGTCCGGGACGGTCGCCGTGTCGCCGGTGTGCACCAGCCAGCCGTCCAGCAGGCCCTCCGCCGACGTGCGCGACCCGTAGTGGCGGCCGACGCCCTCCGCGGTGGTCGCCACGCCGATCGCGGTGAGGCACGCGTCGGCCATGCCCCGCACCGGCTTGTCGTTCACGATCGGGGAGACACCGACGATCTTCGCGCCGGCCTTCACCAGCGCGGTCCGCACGCCCGGCACGGCCAGGACCGTGCCGACGCTCACCACCGGGTTCGACGGCGCGAGCAGGATCACATCCGCGGCCGCGATGACGTCGAGCACACCCGGCGCGGGCTTCGACTCCTCCGCACCCACCGGCACGATCGAGTGCGCCGGCAGTGCGGCCCGGTGCCTGATCCACCACTCCTGGAAGTGCACCGCGACCCGCTCGCCGGTGTCGGGGTCGTCGATCACCACGTGCGTCTCGACCCGGTCGTCGGTCATCGGCAGCAGCCGCACCCCCGGCTGCCACCGCGCGCACAGGGCCTCGGTGACCTGCGACAACGGGTACCCGGCCCGCAGCATCCGGGTCCGGACCAGGTGCGTCGCGATGTCCTTGTCGCCGAGTCCGAACCACTCCGAGCCCGCGTCGTACGCGGCCAGCTCGTCCTTCACCGTCCACGTCTCACCGGTCCGGCCCCACCCGCGCTCGGTGTCGATGCCGCCGCCGAGCGTGTACATGCAGGTGTCCAGGTCCGGGCAGATCCGCAGGCCGTGCAGCCACACGTCGTCGCCCGTGTTCACGATCGCCGTGATCTCGCCGGACGGACCCAGCGCGTGCCTCACCCCCTGCAGGAACCGCGCCCCACCGACACCACCGACCAGAACGACAACCTTCACCGCACCATCGTGCCTCACTCCCAGAAGCGGAACGCCAGGTCCCCGAAGGCGGCGAAGACGCCGTCGCCGCCGACCAGCTCGTAGAGGTTGTAGGAGACCTCCTGGAACGCGTTGCCGACCGCCGGGACGGCGAAGATGGCCACGAAGAGGATCAGCGGCGCCCACGGGCGCGCCTTGGCGCCGAACCGCTGCGCCTCCGGTGACAGCCAGGGCTCGATCGCGCCCCACCCGTCGAGCCCCGGGATCGGCAGGATGTTCAACACGAACGCGAAGATCTGCAGCAGCGCGAGGTAGGACAGCCCGGCCGCGAGCCAGAACGTGGGCTGCACCAACGACACCACGAGCATCAGCAGGATGCCGAGCACCAGGTTGAAGAACGGCCCGGCGAGCGACACCAGCGACTCGGTCCGCCTGTTGCGCAGCGAGTGGTGGTTGATGAACACCGCGCCGCCCGGCAGCGGGATCCCGCCCACCGCGAGGATCAGCAGCGGGAAGACGAGGCTGAAGACCGGGTCGGTGTACTTGCGCGGGTCCAGCGTCAGGTAGCCCTTGAAGTACACCTCGCGGTCGCCGCCGCGGTAGGCCACGAACGCGTGCCCGAACTCGTGCAGGCACAGTGAGACGCCCCACCCGGCCAGCACCATGAGGAAGATGCCGGCCTTGGCCATCACGTCCGGGTTCGAGTAGGGGAACGCGTCGCTGAAGGCCGCGACGACCCCGCCGGCGATGGCGATGGCCAGGATGGCGAGGAACACGGGCGACGGACGGACCGCTGATCTCTGCACGGACACAGTGTGTCAACGTTCGCTGTGTGGTCGCCGTGCGGGTGCGTCATTTTCGTGTTATTGCGCTGTCGCGTCGAGGTATTTCGTTCTGCCCCTTAGGGCATCACCCGGCCGGGTGCATCGCTTGACGCGCCGCGACTACACGGGTGTAATCACAGGGATGTCATTCGCCAATGGGAGGGCGAGCGGCGTCCGCCGACCGGGGAGAGCGGAAGGCGGGGAGGTGGACGGACATGATGGCTGACGAAGGGGACCGAGTCGTGGAGTGGGGGGAGCGCCCGTACGGGGAGTTCGGCGTGCTCGCTGAGCTCCTCGACGACGCCGAGGAGCAGGAGTGGCAGGAGCGCGCCCTGTGCGCGCAGACGGACCCGGAGGCGTTCTTCCCCGAGAAGGGTGGCTCGACCCGGGAGGCCAAGCGGATCTGCCAGGGCTGTGAGGTACGTGCGGAGTGCCTCGAGTACGCCCTCGGGCACGACGAGCGCTTCGGTATCTGGGGCGGGTTGTCCGAACGGGAGCGGCGCAAGCTGAAGAAACGCGCGGGGTAAGACGCAGAGTTCAAGCCGTCCGTGGCATCTTGTGCGAATGCCACGCTACGGCTCGCGGGGAGCCACGCCCGTGCTGCGCACCGCGCCTGTGCTCGCGGTGCTGGTCTGCCATGACGGCGAGGAGTGGCTGCCGGAGGCGCTGGCCGCGTTGCGGCGGTCCGCGCCGAGGCCACGGCACGTGCTGGCCGTCGACACCGGTTCGACGGACGGCACGGCGCGGCTGCTGAGCGACGCCGCGCGCGGTGAGGACCGCGTGCTCGACGGCGTGCTCACCCTCGACCGGGACACGGGCTTCGCGGCCGCCGTGCAGGAGGCGGTGTCCGCGGCCATCGAGCGCTGGGGCGACCCCGGCGGCTGGATCTGGGTGCTGCACGACGACTGCGCGCCCGACCCGCAGTGCCTCGCCCGGCTGCTGTCCGCGGCCGACGCGTCGCCGTCCGCCGGTGTGCTCGGCCCGCTCGCGCTGGACTGGGACGACCCGCGGCTCGTGGTCGAGGCCGGGCTGTCCACGGACGCGAGCGGCCACCGGCAGACCGGGCTCGGTCCGTCCGAAGTGGACTGGTCGCGGCTGGGCCGGGACTACGAGCAGAGCACCGAGGTCCTCGCCGTCCCGTCGGCCGGGATGCTGGTGCGGCGCGAGCTGTGGGAGAAGCTCGGCGGCTTCGACCCCGCGATCACGTTGCTGCGTGAGGACATCGACTTCGGCTGGCGCGCGAACCGGGCGAACACCGTGGTGTTGTGCGTGCCGGCCGCGCGGATGCGGCACGCACGGGCGGTGCTCACCCGCCAGCGCCCGGTCGACGCGCCGCGTGCGTCGACGGCCTCGGTCGAGCGGGCACAGGGCGTGCGCACGTTCCTCGTGAACTGCTCGCTGCTGTCCTTTGTGGTGGGTGTGCCGCGGCTGGTGCTGCTGTCACTGGTGCGTGCGATCGGGTTCGCCATGCAGCGCAGGCTCACCGAGGCACGGGCGGAGCTCGGCGCCGCCGCGTACGTCCTGAGCGGGCGCGCGGGACTGCTGGAGGGGCGGACGCTGCGCCACGCCGCCGTCGAGGTCCGCGGCGTGCGCGGGTTGTTCACGTCCCGCCTCACCCGGCTGCGCAACTGCGTCCGGGCGGCGATCGCGCACCTCGTGCGCCGGCGGTTGCAGGCGGACGCGGCGCTCGGCCGGCTGCCGGACGCGGTCGTGGTGCCCGTCGACGGCCGGGTCGTCGAGGAGGTCCGGCTGCCCGTCGGACCCGCCGCGCTGCCGGCCGGGGCGACCGGGCGACTGAGGAGGTCGGCCGGGCTGCGGCAGCCGGCGACCTCGGTGGCCGTGTCGCTGGCGGTGCCGGACACCGTGCTGCCGTACGGGTTGCGGCCCAGCCCGCACCGCAGGCCCTCGCCCGTGCCGCGGAACGGGGCCGCGCGGCCCGCGCCGGAGCTGGTCATCGTCGAGGTCGACCGGGCGCGGCTCGCGCGGCAGGTCCTCCTCGCGCCGCCGGTCCTGCTGTTCGTGGGGCTGCTCGCGCTCGCGCTGTTCGTCAACGCCGGGCGGCTCGGGTTCGACCTGACCGGCGGCCGGCTGCTGCCGGTGGCCGACCTCGCGACCACGTGGTCGTCCTACCTCGAGACCTGGCACCCGGTGTCCGGGGGCACGGCCGCCCCCGCGCCGGCGGCGCTCGCGATCATCGGCGGGCTCGGCGCGGTGCTCGGCGGCCCGCAGGCGGCGGTGGCGGTGCTGCTGCTGGGCAGCATGCCGCTGTCCGGGCTGCTCGCGTACGTGGCGACGCGGCGGCTGCCCGTGCACCGGTGGGTCAGGGCACTGGTCGCCGCCGCGTACGCGTTGCTGCCGCCCGCGACCGCCGCCGTCGCGCAGGGGCGGCTCGACACGGTGGTCGCGCACCTGCTCGTGCCGCCGGTCACCACGGGCATCATCGCGTTGCTCGGGCGGTCGCGGACCACCTCGGCGGCCTGGCTGTCGACGGCCGCGTCGTCGGCGTTCGGACTGGCCGTCATCGGGGCGTTCTCGCCGCTGGTGCACCTGCTGCTGGTGGCGTACGCGCTGGCCGGGTTCGTCGTGCTGCCCGGCTACCGGGGGACCGGCGGGCGGCGGGTGGCGGCGCTGTTCGTGGTGGTGCTGATGCCGCTCGCGCTCCTGCTGCCGTGGCCGGCGGTGCTGATCCAGCACCCCGGGGTCGTGATCCACGGGGTGGGCGCCTACGTGCCGACGCCGGTCGTGTCGCTGTTCGAGCTCGTGTCGTTGGACCCGGGTGGGCCGGGTGCGTGGCCGGCCGTTGGGCTGGTGGTCGTCGCGTTCGCCCTGGTCGGCATCGCCGTGCGGCCGCGCCGGACGGCGTTCCCCGGACTGGCGCTCGCGGTGACCGGCGGGTGCGCGGTCGCCCTGGTGCGGTTGATGGGTGCGCCGCCGATCACGGGCGCGCTGCCGATGTACGGGTGGGCCGGGCCGGGGCTGGTGCTGGCCGGGTGGGGGTTGCTGCACGCGTTGCTGGGGGTGTGCCGGGCGGGCGGGCCGGCGATCTCGTGGGTGCGGCCGGCGGCGGTGCTGGGGGTGTTCGGGGTTCTGGGGTTGGCCGTGGGCGCGCTGGTGGCGGGCCGTTCGGGGCCGCTGAGCAACGAGGTGCCGCACCTGGCCTCGACGCTGTCGTACGACCTCGCGGAGTCCCACCGGTGGGTGCTGGTGCTGCCGTCCTCGCCGTCGGACGAGCCGAGGATGACCGCCGGCCGCATGCCGTCCTTCGGCGACGACGACCTGGCACCGGTGAACGACGCGGTGAGCATGCGCTCGCTGGCCGAGGTGCTGCGCTCGGACCCGAAGGCGGGCGTGGCCCAGGCGGCGGCCGCGGGCGTGCTGTTCGTGGTGGTGCCCTCTTCGTCGGAGGCGGCGTCGCTGCGGGAGTCGGCCGGCGACCTGGTGGTCGAGGCCCCTCCGATGTCCGACGGCCGGCCGGTGCTGCGGCTGCAACCGGCGGCCGGATCGGTGACGCTGCTGTCCCCCGAACAGGCACGCCGGGCGGTCACGGGCGGTGAGCCCCCGGTGGAGCTGGGCGCGGGCGGCCTCGTCCCGGTGGACGCCGCCCCGCCGTCGGTGGCGGTCCGCGTCTCCGACGGCCCGGACGGCCGCCTACTGGTCATCACGGCGGAGGAGGAACCGGGCTGGACCGCGACGGTCGACGGCCGCCCGGTGCCGATCGTGCGGGCATGGAACCACCTGGTGGCGGTCTCCCTCCCGACCCGAGCGGCGAACGTCCAGGTGGAACAGCCGACCGCCCTGCGCAGCGTCCTCCTCCTGACCCAGGCGGCCATGGTCCTGTTCATCGCACTGACGGCCATCCCCAGCCGAGGCCCCCGCTAACCCGCGTGTCCAACGCCCAGAACCCGCGTGTCCAACGCGCACGACAGCTGAGTTCAACAAAACCTGACGGCGGGATTTGTTGAACTCACGTGTCCGCTCGGTTGGACTCGCGCGTCCCCTCGGTTGGACACGCGCGTCCGGAGCGTTGGACACGCGGGTTGTCAGGCTTCGCCGTCGATGATGTTCGGGTCCACGCCCAGGTAGTTGGCCACCTGGTCGACCAGGACGTGGTGGACGAGGTCCGCCAGGTCGGCGCCGTCGCGGGCGCGGGCCTCCAGGGGGCGCCGGAACAGGACGATCCGGGCCTTCGTCGGTAGCCCGCGGCGGTCCATGCCCGCCGGCACCAACCGGGCCAGGGGCACCCCGGCGTCCGTGAGCGTCCCCTCGGCCGCGATCGTGGCGTCGTCCCCGCGTACGTCCGGCACGTCGTCGACGGCCACGTCCAGCTTGGTCAGCTCCGTGCGCCAGCGGGCCTCGATCGGCTCGAGGGCCGCCAGTACCAGGGCGTCGAAGCGCTCGGCGCGGGTCGACGCGGCCGGCAGCGTCGACGGGTACAGCGACCCGCGCAGCCCACGCCCATGGCGGTCCCGGTTGGGGCGCCGCCTTCGGGAGAGTCTGCCGCGTGTCGAGGTCACAGACTTGAGGGTATCGAGCCCACGAACCTCCACGGTGTGGCGAGGGGCTATTTCCACCGGGACGCGCTATCGTCCACGTTCGTGCGGAGCGTGCGGAAGTGTTCGCGGACCGGGTGCGGAAGCCCGGCCGTCGCGACCCTGACCTACGCCTACGCCGAGTCGACCGCCGTCGTCGGGCCGCTCGCGACCTACTCCGAACCGCACAGCTACGACCTGTGCGAGGAGCACGCGCTGCGCCTGACGGTCCCGCGTGGCTGGGAGGTCGTCCGGCACGACGGCGAGTTCGCCGCCCCGGAGCCCACCGTCGACGACCTGACCGCGCTGGCGGAGGCGGTCCGTGAGGCCGGCCGGCCCGACCGCCCGATCGAGCCCCCACCCGAGCCGTTGCCCGGCGCGCCGACGACGGGCCGCCGGGGTCATCTTCGAGTTCTACCCAACCCGGTCACCGAGTAACACCTGGCCGGGCTTCACCGCACCGCCGGTAGGCTCGCCAGAGGCAAATCCGCAGACCTCTCGGGGAGCACTGGTGCGAGACCTGTCCGGCGTCTTCAAGGCCTACGACATCCGTGGTGTCGTGGGCGAGCAGCTCGACACGGACCTCGTCCGCGACGTGGGCGCGGCGTTCGCCCGCCAGGTCACGGACGCTGGTGCGATCGTGATCGGCCACGACATGCGGGCGTCCTCGCCCGGCCTCGCGAGCGCGTTCGCCGAGGGCGTGAACCGCGAGGGCCTCGACGTCGTGATGATCGGCCTGGCCAGCACGGACATGCTCTACTTCGCCTCCGGCCACCTCAACCTGCCGGGCGCCATGTTCACCGCCAGCCACAACCCCGCCAAGTACAACGGCATCAAGCTGTGCCGCGCGGGCGCCGCCCCGGTCGGCCAGGACACCGGCCTGACCGACATCCAGCGCGACGTCGAGGCCGAGACGCCGCCGTCGGAGGGCAGGACCGCCGGCAAGCTGGAGACCCGCGACATGCTCCCCGAGTACGTCGCCTACCTGCACAAACTCGTCGACCTCTCGAAGTCCCGGCCGCTCAAGGTCGTCGTCGACGCCGGCAACGGCATGGGCGGCCACACCGTCCCGGCCATGTTCGAGGGCCTGCCGATCGACATCGTGCCCATGTACTTCGAGCTGGACGGCAGCTTCCCCAACCACGAGGCCAACCCGCTCGACCCGAAGAACATCGTCGACCTGCAGGCCAAGGTCCGGGAGGTCGGGGCGGACGCGGGCGTGGCGTTCGACGGCGACGCCGACCGCTGCTTCGTGGTCGACGAGCGCGGCGAGCCGGTCTCGCCGAGCGCGGTGACCGCCCTGGTCGCGGTCCGCGAGCTGAAGAAGGACCCCGGCGGCACGGTCATCCACAACCTGATCACGTCCAAGGCGGTGCCGGAGATCGTCGCCGAGAACGGCGGCAAGCCGGTCCGGACCCGTGTCGGCCACTCGTTCATCAAGGCCGAGATGGCCAGGACGAACGCGATCTTCGGCGGCGAGCACTCCGCCCACTACTACTTCCGCGACTTCTGGCGCGCCGACACCGGCATGCTGGCCGCGCTGCACGTCCTCGCCGCGCTCGGTGAGGACGTCCGCCCCCTGTCCGTGCTGACCAGCGCGTACTCCCGCTACGCCGCGTCCGGTGAGATCAACTCGACGGTCGACGACCAGGCCGGCCGGATGGCCGCGGTCAAGGAGGCGTTCGCCGGGCGTGACGGGGTACGCACGGACGAGCTGGACGGTCTTACGGTTGAGCTGCCCGACGGCGGTTGGTTCAACATCCGGCCGTCCAACACCGAACCGCTGCTGCGCCTGAACATCGAGGCACCGGACGGCGACGCGGTCGCGGCCATCCGCGACGAGGTACTGGCGATCGTCCGCGCCTGACACAAGGAGGGGACATGGCCGTCCAGCTCGACCCGAGGCTCCTCGAGATCCTCGCCTGCCCGTCCGACGACCACGCGCCACTGCATCCCGGCGCGCCGACCGACCCGGAGGCCGATGTGCTGACGTGCACGTCATGCGGCCGCCAGTTCCGCGTCGAAGACGGTATCCCGGTGTTGCTGCTGGACGAGGCGATCGAGCCGAAACCGAACGAAGAGGGCGCGGAGTCGTGAGCGGAGCGAACCACTGGCGCGAGGCGCGGTCGTGAATGCCGCGGTCGACGACACCCTGCTCGACGACCTCGGCCGTCTGACCGACGTCGACGCGGACGGCCTGCTGCCCGCGTCGGCCCGCGCCGGCGCGCAGGTGCGGGCCACGCTGGAGGCGGGCCGGGACGCCGGCATCGACCGCCTCGCCGGCCACCGGCCGCGCGCGCTCGTGCTGCTCACCTGCCCCGGCCTCGGCCCGGTCGCGGCGAAGGTCCTGATGTCGCTGCTCGGCCGGGAGTGCGGGGTGCCGGTGGTGCTCACCGACACCGCGCCGCCCTGGCTGAGCGCGCTGGACGTGGTGGTCGCGCACACCGAGGACCCGGGTGACATCGCGCTGGCCGAGTCCGTCGACCGTGCCGCGCGCTACGGCGCGAGCGTCGTGCTGACCGCGCCGGAGGACGGCCCGGTCGCCGCGGCCGCCGCGGGCAAGGCCGTGCTGATCACCCCGCGCGTGCCCGTGCCGCCCGGCTTCGGCTTCCCACGCGCGCTCGCCGCCGGCCTGTTCACCGCCACGACCCTCGAACTGCTGCGCACCGACCTCGACATGGTCGCCGACGAGCTGGACCGCGAGGCCGAGCGCGGGCACATGCAGCACGAGTCCTTCGTGAACCCCGCCAAGGCGCTGGCGCTGCGGCTCGCCGAGCGGACGCCGCTGCTGTGGGGCCTGGACGACGTGGCGTCCGGCGTGGCCCTGTACGCCGCGCAGATGCTCGCCACCCACGCCGGCATCGTGTGCGACGCCGCCCCGTACCAGCAGGCCGCGAGCCGCACCGCGCTGCACCGCGCCGCCACTCAGGCCGCGTCCGGCACCGACATCTTCGCCGACCCGGACGACCTCGAGCCGGCCTCGGTCTCACCGCTGCGGACGTTCCTGCTGGCCGTGAGCGCGTTGCCGACCGACCCGGTCAGGCACCTCGCCGCCGACATGCTGCCCGACGCGGACCTGATCGCGCCGGCCGAGGAGATGACCGCGGACACGACCGCCTGCGCGGCCGTGCTCGCGCTGCGGTTCGAACTGGCCGCCCTGTACCTGGGGCTGGCGGCTGGCACGACCGGCGGGACCACCCGGTACACGCCGGCCCGGCCGAGGGAGTGAACGCTCTTGGAGCTGCTTGACAACCCGGTCCGGCCCTACGCGTGGGGCTCCCGGATGGCCATCGCCGAGCTGCTGGGCAAGCAGGTGCCCGCGCCGCACCCGGAGGCCGAGCTGTGGCTGGGCGCGCACCCGGGCGACCCGTCGCGCGTCGGCTCCCGGTCGTTGCTGGACGTGCTCGCCGCGGATCCGGCCGGCCAGCTGGGCGAGGCGGTCGCCTCCCGGTGGAACGGCCGGTTGCCGTTCCTGCTGAAGGTGCTCGCCGCCGAGGAGCCGCTGAGCCTGCAGGCCCACCCGTCGGCCGCGCAGGCGGCCGAGGGGTACGCGCGCGAGGAGGCCAGGGGCATCCCGCGGGACGCGTCGAACCGCAACTACCCGGACCCCACCCCGAAGCCCGAGCTGCTGTGCGCGCTGACCGAGTTCCACGCGCTGGCCGGGTTCCGCGACCCGCACCAGACGGTGTCGCTGCTGCGCGCGGTGTCCACGCCGGGGCTTTCGCCGTACGTGGAGCTGCTGGCGGCGGAGCCGAACCGCGAGGGCCTGCGTGCGCTGTTCACCACGTGGATCACGCTGCCGCAGCCGAAGATCGACGCGCTGGTGCCGCCGCTGCTCGACGAGTGCGTCGTGCACGTCAAGGAGCACGGGCCGTTCGAGCTGGAGTGCCGGACGCTGCTGGAGCTGGGCGAGAGCTACCCCGGCGACGCGGGCGTGCTGGCGGCCTCGCTGCTCAACCGGCTGGTCCTGGCGCCGGGCGAGGCGATCTTCCTGCCGGCCGGGAACCTGCACACCTACCTGCGGGGCACGGCCGTCGAGGTGCTGGCGAACTCGGACAACGTGCTGCGTGGCGGGCTCACGCCCAAGCACGTGGACGTGCCGGAGCTGTTACGGGTGCTCGACTTCGGCTACGGCGACATGGGGGTCACGACGGGCGAGCCCGCCGGTGCCCGGCACGTGTACCGGACGTCGGCGCCGGAGTTCGAGCTGTCCCGCCTGGCGTGGGTGGACGGGTCGCGTGAGCCGGTCACGCTGCCCGGCGGCACCCCACGCATCCTGGTGGTGATCGACGGCGCGCTGTCCGCCGGGGAGACGACGCTCACCCGAGGGCAGTCGGTGTGGATCCCGGCCAGCGACCCGGATGTCACCCTGCGCCCGGCCGGCGCGGCCGCCCTCGCGTTCGCCGCCACCTGCGGCCACCGGCCCTGACGGCACCCCTCCGTGAGACGTTGAGCGCCCTTGCGGGAGGGCGTCTCGCGGGCTGCTGGGCGGCGGGTAGCCGAGCGGTCCGCCGTGTGGGTCTCTAGGCTGCACACTGCGACAAAAGCGACAGGGGCTGAAGGAGTGTGGGCTGGTGAGCGCAGGGGGCGGGACGAAGGCGATCCTCGCGGCGTTGGGGGCGAACGCGGGGATCGCGCTGGCGAAGTTCGTCGGGTTCGCGGTCACCGGGGCGTCGTCGATGCTCGCCGAGGCCGTGCACTCGGTCGCGGACACGTCGAACCAGGGCCTGCTGCTGCTCGGCCAGCGGACCTCGAAGCGCAAGGCCACCCCGGAGCACCCGTTCGGCTTCGGGCGTGACCGGTACTTCTACTCGTTCGTCGTCGCGTTGATGCTGTTCACGCTGGGTGCGGCGTTCGCGATCTACGAGGGCGTCCACAAGCTGCAACACCCCGAGCCGCTGACCGCGCCGATCGTGGCGGTGATCATCCTGGTGGTCGCGATCGGGCTGGAGGGCTACAGCTTCCGCACCGCGATAGCCGAGTCCCGCAAGATCAAGGGGAACGTCTCCTGGTGGGGCTTCATCCGCCAGTCGCGCACGCCGGAGCTGCCGGTCGTGCTCCTCGAGGACTCGGGTGCCCTGCTCGGCCTGGTGTTCGCCCTGTTCGGCGTCGGCCTGTCGGTCATCACCGGCGACCCGATCTGGGACGGCGTCGGCACGCTCATGATCGGTGTCCTGCTCGGTGTGATCGCCGTCATCCTGATCATCGAGATGAAGAGCCTGCTGATCGGCGAGGGCGCCACGACGAGCGAGCTGGACACGATCACGAACGCGCTCGTCGGCGGCCGCGTGCAGCGCCTGATCCACATCCGCACCCAGTACCTGGGCCCGGAGGAGCTGCTGGTGGCGGCGAAGATCGCCCTCGAACCGGGTCTGCCGCTGGTGGACGTGGCGGCCGAGATCGACAGGGCGGAGGCCCGCGTCCGCGAGGCGGTCCCCGCCGCCCGCCTGATCTACCTGGAACCGGATCTGGACCGCAGCACGGCGAAGACCTGACCCGCGTGTCCAACGCCCAGACCCCGCGTGTCCAACGCCCAGAACTCGCGTGTCCAACGCTCGTGACCGGTGAGTTCAACAAACGCGGCTAAGGGGTATAGCCGAGTTCGTTGAACTCGCGCGTCCACGGTGTTGGACACGCGTGTCGGGCCGGTTGGACACGCGCGGGGTTAGGGTCGGGCGGACGGTTGGGGATGGAGGCTGGTGTGGCCGGAACAGGGTTGTTGCGGACCAAGTCGGTAGAGCAGTCGATGAAGGACACCGACGAGCCCGGCTCGCGGTTGCGGAAGAACCTCAGCGCGTGGGACCTCACGGTCTTCGGCGTCGCCGTGGTCATCGGGGCGGGCATCTTCACGCTCACCGCACGGACCGCCGGTGACCTCACCGGGCCGTCGGTGTCGCTGGCGTTCGTGCTCGCCGCGGTCGCGTGCGGGCTCGCGGCGCTGTGCTACGCGGAGTTCGCGTCGACGGTCCCCGTGGCCGGCAGCGCGTACACGTTCTCCTACGCCACGTTCGGCGAGCTCGTCGCGTGGATCATCGGCTGGGACCTGGTGCTCGAGTTCGCCGTCGGCGCGGCCGCGGTGTCGACCGGCTGGTCGGAGTACCTGCAGACCGTGCTGTCCTACATCTTCGGCGAGAACGTCAAGACCACGTTCGACGTCGGCAGCGTCACCGTCAACTGGGGCGCGCTCGTGCTGGTGGTCGTGCTGACCGTGTTGCTGGCGCTCGGCACCAAGCTGTCCTCGCGGGTCAGCATGGTGATCACGGGCATCAAGGTCGCGATCGTGCTGTTCGTGATCTTCTTCGGCATCGCGTACATCAAGGCGTCGAACTACAGCCCGTACATCCCACCCACCAAGACCGGCTCCTCGGCGTCCACCGGCGTGGACCAGACCGTGTTCTCGTGGCTGGCCGGCGGCAGCAGCTCCGCGTTCGGCATCTTCGGCCTGTTGGCCGGCGCGTCGCTGGTGTTCTTCGCGTTCATCGGCTTCGACGTGGTCGCCACGACCGCCGAGGAGACCCGCGACCCCAAGCGCGCCGTGCCGCGCGGGATCATCGGGTCGCTGGTGATCGTCACCGTGCTGTACGTCGCGGTCTCGTTCGTGGTGACGGGCATGGTGAAGTACCAGGACCTGGCCACGGGCGAGGACGGCGAGCACAAGACGCTGGCGACCGCGTTCGCGCTGAACCACGTGGACTGGGCGGCGAACGTGATCTCGATCGGCGCACTGGCGGGCCTGACGACGGTCGTGATGGTGCTGATGCTCGGCCAGGTCCGCATCATGTTCGCCATGTCCCGCGACGGCCTGCTGCCGCGTGCCCTGTCCCGCACGGACGAGCGGCACGGCACCCCGGTCCGCGCCACGATCCTGGTCGGCGCACTGGTCGCGGCCGCGGCCACGTTCTTCCCGGCCGGCAAGCTGGAGGAGATGGTGAACGTGGGCACGCTGTTCGCGTTCATCCTGGTGTCGGGCGGCGTGATGATGCTGCGGCGCGCGCGACCGGACCTGGAGCGCTCGTTCCGCGTGCCGGCGCTGCCGGTGATCGGCACGCTGGCGATCGTCGCGTGCGTGTGGCTGATGCTGAACCTGACCATCCTGACGTGGGTCCGGTTCTTCGTGTGGATGATCATCGGCATGGTGGTGTACTTCGCGTACGGCCGGCGGAACTCGTTGCTGGGTAAGAATGTTCCTGTGTCTTGACGTCGGTTCCACCTGGACCAAGGGCGTGGCGGTCGGCCGGGACGGCACGCTCCTCGGTGTGGCACAACACCGGACCACCCCGCCGGAGGTGATGGACGGCGTCGCGGCGGTGACCGCGGCGCTGCCCCCCGCCGCCGAGACCCTGGCCTGCTCGTCCGCGGGCGGCGGCCTGCGGTTGGCGGTGGTGGGCCAGGAACGTCTGGTGAGCGCGGAAGCCGGCCACCGGGTGGCACTGTCGGCGGGCGCGAAGGTCGTCCACGTGTCCGCCGGGTCGCTGGCCAACGTGTACGCCCTGCGCGCGTCCCGCCCCGATGTCGTGCTGCTGGTGGGCGGCACGGACGGCGGCGACGAGAAGGTGTTGCTGCACAACGCGTCCTGCCTGGCGCGGGCCAGGATCACGGCCCCGATCGTGCTGGCCGGCAACGAGGAGGCCCGGGACGCGGCCCTCGCGATCCTGGCCGGCCGAACGGTCGTCGCCACCGGCAACGTGCTACCGGATGTCGGTGAACTGGCCCCGGAACCGGCCCGGGCCGCGATCCGCGAGGTGTTCCTGGCACACGTGATCGGCGGCAAGGGCCTGTCCCGGGGCCGCCGCTTCCGCGAGCTGGTCAGCACCGTGACCCCGGACGCGGTCCTGTCCGGCGTGGCGACCCTTGCCCGGCAGGAGGAGGGCGCGGTGCTGGTGGTCGACGTGGGCGGCGCGACGACCGACGTCTACTCGGCGGTCTCCGCGGTGGACGAGCGACCGGCCAGCACGGTGGCCCTCCCGCCGGACCGCAGAACCGTCGAGGGCGACATCGGCATGCGGGTGAGCGCCCCGGGGGTGGTGGCGGAAGCGATCACCGAACGCCTCCTCCCGCCGGACACCGACCTGACCGCGAAGGCCCGCCACCGCAACGAAACCGTCGACTTCGTACCGGCGACGCCCGACGAGCAGCGGACCGACCTGCGCATCGCCCGCCTGGCGGCGACACTGGCGATCCGCCGCCACCTACGCATGGTCGGCCAACTGGGCCCCACCGGCGCGACGGTGCTCGTCCTGTCCGGCGGCGTGTTCCGCCACGCGAACTCGCTGGTGGAGTTGGAGAAGGAGCTGCGCGCGGACCTGGGGCCCGTACTCCGCAACGCCCGGGTCGTCGTCGACCGCGAGGGCCGCCTGGGCCCGGCGGGCCTGCTGACCCAGGCCGGCCACACCACGACGGCCGCCACCCTGCTGACGGCACTCACCACGGCCACCGCGCAACGCCCCTAACTCGGGGCGACTCCCGGCAGCTGGAACAGCGTCGGCGGCTCCGACGGATCGAGCCCGGCCGCCATCGCCACCGCCCGGTCCCATTCCGGATCGGCCGAGTAGTTCCCGTGCCGCTGCAACCCGGGCGTCCACCGCCGGCCGGTGAGCGGCGCGCGCCGCGGGTCCGGTAGCCAGTGGTCCAGCCCCAACACCAACGCCCCCGACGGCCCCCGCTCCGCCGCCGCCAACGGTCCCGGCGTCCCGTCCGGCCGCAACCCCATCCCCAGCAACGCACCCTCGAACACCTGCCGCCGCCACGTCGTCACCGCGCCGCCCAGCGGATCCGTTCCCCGGCACAGGGAGCGCCACCGCGTCCCCAGCTCGCCCGCCAGCGTCTCCAGCGACGAAAACGGCAGCACGGCCGGAAAAGCCCGCGTGTATGCCCACTGCAGCTGCGACCCCACGGTCACCACGCCGATCCGCCGGCGCTCCGGTTCGTCCAGCGAGTTGAGCAGCCGCGCCGCCGCGACCGCCACCAGGAGGCTGCCGTGGCTCTCACCCACCAGCACCACCCGCGTCCCGGGCTCCCGCAGGTGCGCCACCGTCCGGGCCGCCACCTCCGGCGCCACCTTCACCGCATAGCACGGCGGCACGATCGGATGCGCCTCCCGCGGCCAGAAGCACGCCAGGTCCGCCAACACCCCCAGCTGCCGCGCCGACGACGGTGCCCGTGCCGCGTTGTACACCGCCCGCAGCAGGGCACCCGCCAGCGCGCCGAGCGCCAGCACACCGACGCCGGTCAGCGGCGTCAACCAGTCCGGCGGCGCCACGAAACGGAAGTACAGCGCCATCGCCGCACCCGCGGACAGCACTCCGGCACACGCCAGCACCACGTGGTGCACATGCCGCCGCTGCCACGACGCGAGCCGCCACTCCCGCACCGGCGACCCGATCAGCAACGCCTCCGCGGACGACGTCGTCCGCAGGCGCCACAGCGCGAACGGGGCCACCACCACCGCGACCACCAGGCCCAGGACGGCGCCCGCGCCCCACAGCATCGTCACCGGGCCGTACCCCGGCGGCAGCCAGTCGGTGCCGAGCAGCCGCTGCACCACGAACCCCAGCCCCGCGCCGAAACCGCCGCCGAGCAGCGCCGCCACGGTCAGGACCGGCGCGGCCATCCAGCCGCCCGCCCACGGCCGCAGCTCCCTGGGCTGGCCCCGCCACTCCCGCCGCGCGATCCGAGCGGCCGGTACCAGCAGCACACCGA
>NZ_JBJMIE010000788.1:0-6429 GCF_045807065.1 Actinophytocola sp.
CCACCGAAGCCGCCACCGAACCCGGGGCCGAAGCCGCCCTGGCCGCCGCCTGGGGCGCCCGAGCCTGGGCCTCCTGGTGTGCCGGTCGGCCCGAAGGTGCCCGGCGTCGGGTTGGTGGCGCTGGGCGGGGTGAAGGCGGCCGAGCCCGTGCTGGCGCCCGGCGGCGGGGTGTGGCCGCTCTGGCCGGTGTTGCCGCTGCCGCCGGTGAGGACCGGGTTGCCGCTCGAGCCGGTGGTGCCCGTGTGCGTGCCGGAGGTCGTGCCGGTCGAGGTGGTGCCCAGCGTCGGGGTCCTGGTGGTCGGGGTGTGGATCCGGTCGGCGGTGATGTTGGTGCCGTTGCCCCCGCCGCCGCTGATCGTGTCCTGCGGCGGGACGAACGAGGGGGTCTGGGCGTCGACCGCACTGAGCGCCGAGGTGTAGGTGGTGAGGTAGGAGACCTGCTCGCGCTTGACGGCGTCGGCGGCGTCCTTCTGGGCCTTGAGGTCCTGCTGCATGGCCGCGGGGCCACCGGCGATCATGGCGTTGAGCGACTGCTGCTGGTCGAACTCCTTGGGCGGCGGCAGCTTCTGCACCTCGCTGGCGGCGACGGACTGCTGCGACATGCGCACGCCCATCAGCTGCGCCGTGGTGCCCGCGGTGCCGGCGGCCTGGGCGAGGGGCTTGAGCGCCCCCTTGGCGGTGTCGGCGGCGACGCCGGTCCAGGCGTCGTCGAGGCGGGAGACGGCGTCGAGCAGCCCGTTGGCGGCGTCGGCGAGGCTGTTGCCACCGTCGTTGAAGGCCCGACCGAGGTCGTCGGCGGTGTAGGGGCTGTTCTTCTCGGTGGCGAAGCTGTACAGCTTGCTGCTGGTGTGTGTGTCCCAGTTGGGCGGATCCGGGATGACCCGGTCGTCACCGAAGCGCACGTCACCGTTCGCCAGGTCGGCGGCCTGCTCGGCGTTGATCGACTGCTGGATCTGCCCGGTCGGGACCCGGTCCTCGCTGGGCATGTGGTTCATCACGCGGCGCGTGTCGGCCGCCTGGTCGCCCGCGTACCTGTTCGTGTCGTAGTGGTGCTTGTTGTTCGGCGCCATCGCCTTGCCCCCTTACTGGTCCTTCACCCTGGGAATGATCAGGTTCGCCAGCTGGTTCGCGACCTGACACTGGTCGTACTTGCCCTCCCCGGCCGACAGCACCGTCGCACTCGCCGCGAACATCTTGCCGCTCGGCAGATCGACCAGGATCTCGCAGATCACGACCGTGTCGGTGGACAACGCCTGCACGGCGGGCAGGCCGTCGACCTTCGTCGGTGTGTTGGTGATGCCGGGCCCGGTATCGGCTTGGGCCGTCGATGTTCCGGTCTGCCAACCGACGACGAGACTGGTCTCGTCCGCCCAGGTGCAGATCGCGTGGCCGTCCGCGGTGCTGTTGCCCTTCTTACCCTCGGCTGAGCCGCCGAGCTGCTGGGCCTCTTCCGGCGAGAGCAGCTCACACAGCCGAGCGAGCGAGTAGTCCGGCGCCTGGCTCTCCGAAGTGGACTCCTCGGTCGGCTCGTTCGTCGACTGCGAGGAGGTTCTCTTCGGCTGCGGCTGGCCGGCCGTTGCGTTGTCGCACGCGGAGACAGCCGCGAGCATGGCGAGCCCGAGAATGGCCGCCAAGCTTCGCTTCGCGCGAGAACCCACTAGGGGTGCGTCCTGTTGTACTGCGCGGCGTGAAGTTCGTCCGTATCGACGTAGTTGGTGATGCACTGCTTCAACGCGGTCTCCGCCTTGCTCGTCTGCTCGGCGAGCAGCTTCAGGGACGCCATGAAGGAGTCGTCACCGTCGTATCGATTCATCGACTTGCGGGCCATGGCCTGACCCACCGGGTTGGCACCCAGCAGAACCTCCGTGTTGCCGCTGGCACTGCTTTGCAGCAACTGGGTGAGTTGGTCCTTGACCTTGCCGATCTTCTCCAGTGCTTCGGCGGCCGCGTCTGCCTTGATGGAGACCTGGCCGGCCATCGCGGCTTCGCTGAAGGCGCTGACGGCGCCTCCGATTGCCTCGTACACCCTGTGCTCCCCATGTTCCCCGCCGCGCACGCCACTCGTGCGGCGCGTGACAGGGACGAGGTTAACGCACGGGCCTGACCGGAGGGAGCGCTATCAGCGGAAAGGGGTAGTGAATATCCGAAACGAATTCACTGATTTCCCACGCCGGGGACAAACCAGGTCGTTCTTGTCAGGAGGAATAGACCTTCGGGTCCAGCGTGCCAATGTACGGGAGGTCGCGGTAGCGCTCGGCGTAGTCGAGGCCGTAGCCGACCACGAACTCGTTCGGGATCTCGAAGCCCACGTACTTCACCGGGACCTCCACCTTCACTGCCTCCGGCTTGCGGAGCAGGGTGCACACCTCCAGCGAGGCCGGGTTGCGCGACGCCAGGTTCCTCAGGAGCCAGGACAGGGTCAGGCCCGAGTCGATGATGTCCTCGACGATGAGCACCCGGCGTCCGGAGATGTCCCGGTCGAGGTCCTTGAGGATGCGCACGACGCCCGACGACGACGTCGACGACCCGTACGAGCTCACGGCCATGAACTCCATCTGGACGGGGACGGCCAGGGCGCGGGCCAGGTCGGTCATGAACATGACCGCACCCTTGAGCACGCCGACGAGCACCAGGTCGGTGCGGCCGCCCTGGTCCGGGTAGTCGTCGGACACCTGCTTGGCGAGCTCTTTGATCTTGTCCTGGATCTGCTGTTCGGTGATCAGCACGGAGGCGATGTCGTCGCCGTACACCCGGTCCCCTCTCCTGGCTCCCACGCGGTCACCCGCAGCCTGCCACGGGCCCGGCCCACCGCAAAGTTGCCGGGCAACCAGACATCACCCTGGCCTCGCCACTCCCCGATCAGCGCGTCCGCCGAACGCAGGTGCGCGTCGGTCAGCTCGCGCACGCCGGCGTCGAGGAGCCAGCGGCGCAGGACCCTGCGCCGCAACGCGGACGGCTCGGCCGACAGCACCGCCACGTCCAGCTCACCGTCCACCAGCGCGGCAGGCAGGAGCCGCGCGGACAGTGTGTCCAACGCCTCAGTGTCGTCACGCAGCTGCGCCGCGGTCCGTGCGAGCGCGGGTGCCACCCCACCCTGCAGCACGTCCTCCAGCAGCGGCAGCACCTCCCTCCTCAGCCGAACCCTCGTGTAGGCCGGATCGTCGTTGTGGGGGTCCTCCCACGCCACGAGACCCAGCGCCTCGCATGCCGCGACAGTCGTAACACGGGGCACCGACAGGAACGGGCGGGCCCACGGCGGGTCCAGGTCACGCATGCCGGCGATCGAACGCGGGCCCGAGCCGCGGCCCAGTCCCAACAGGACGGTCTCGGCCTGGTCGTCAAGGGTGTGGCCGAGGAGCACAAGCGGGAAACCGGCGGAGCGCAGGGCGGTGTAGCGGGCACTGCGGGCCGCCGCCTCCGGGCCGCCGCGGCCGGTGACCGTGACCGTGAGCACCTGGACGTCGTCGATGCCCAGGCCGTGGAGCTGCTTCGCGGCGGCCGCGGCCACGTCCGCCGAGCCGACCTGCAGCTGGTGGTCGACGATCAACCCGTGGACCGTCCGGCCCTGGCGGGAGGCGACGTGCGCGGTGGCCGCGGCCAGTGCCAGTGAGTCGGCGCCGCCCGACACCGCCACCGCGACGTCCGTGACCGGACACGCCGCGAGCAGCCGGCGCACCGCCTGCCGTGTGCGTGCGACCGGCTGAAAGTCCGTCACCGGCCGTGGACGCGCCGCACCCATGCCGCCGGGTCGGCGATCTCCGCGCGCAGCGGCAGCGTCTCCGGCGACTCCCAGATGACGTTGAAGCCGCTCATGCCGACCTCGTCGACCACGTGCCGCGTGAAGGCCGCGCCCGCCGCGTACTGCTTGACCTTCGCGTCCACGCCCAGCAGCGTCCGCAGGATCCGGTCGAGCAGGCCGCCGCCGCGGCGGCGGGCCGTGAACCGCGCGCGGATCGTCGCCACGCTCGGCACCACGGTCGGGCCCACGGCGTCCATCACGTGGTCCGCGTGGCCCTCCAGCAGCGTCGACAGCGCGATCAGCCGGTCGAACACGGCCCGCTGCTTCGGCGACTGGAGCACCTCGACCAGGCCGACCGGCCCGACGTCGGCGTCGCGCTGGCGCAGATGCCGGACCAGTTCGGGCAGCCGTTGGAACGCGCTGGTCGCGGTCTCGTCGAGGCCGGCGAGGAACGCCGCGACCTCGCCCGCGAAGTAGTCGCGCAGCCACGGCACCGCCGTGAACTGCAGCCGGTGCGTGCACTCGTGCAGGCACACCCACAGCTGGAAGTCCTCGCCCGGCACGTCCAGCGCCTGCTGCGCGGCCATGATGTTCGGCGCGACGAGCAGCAGGCGGCCGCTGTCCTGGTCGCCGCCGAACGGGTCGTACTGCCCGAGCACCCGGCTGCCGAGGAACGCGAGCACCATGCCGGCCTGCACGCCGGCGCTCCCCGCGAGCACGCCACCCATCGCCCGGCTCGGGCCGATCGGCAGCGCGCCGTCGGTCAGCGTGGCGAGGCCCTCGGCCGCGGCCTCCACCCAGCGGCGGCGGTCCACGACGTCCGCCGGGTGCAGCGGCAGGTCCAGGCCGAGGCCGGTCAGCTCCCGCACGTGCGTCTCGGCGGGGCCGGTGGCGTCGCGCAGCTGCGCGACGGCCTGCTCGGCCTCCTCCATCGGCACGTGTGGGCCGGGCTTGATGAGCCGCTGCGCCGTGGCCACCGCGACCCCCCAGTCCACCGGGTTGCGGTTGGCCGTCTGTTGCGCCTGGCTGGTGGCCGTGCTCATGTCATCGACGCTACCTGACCCGACCGGGGTACCGCCCGTCACTGACAGCCACAACCGCGTAACGCGGCCGAGACCGTGTCCAGCGCGGGCCGTGCGGTGCTCCCGTTCGTCCCGCTGGTGAGGAACGCGAACACCAGCGGCCGGTTGTCCTTGTCCATGACGATGCCGGCGAGCGAGTTGACGCCGGTGAGCGTGCCGGTCTTGGCTCGCACCCAGCCGCGGCCCTGGGTCGCGGTGCCCTGGTTGTACCGGTCGGCGAGCGTGCCGCTGCCGCCCGCGACGGGCAGGCCGCCGAGCAGCGGGCGGAGCTTGGCGGTGCGCGGGTCCTTGCCGTCGGGCGCGGCGGCCACCGCGAGGATCTGGGCGAGCAGCTTGGCGGACACCTTGTCCTCGGTGGACATCCCGCTGCCGTCCTTGAGCACGGTGCCGTCGACCTCGAAGTTGTTCTGCCGCAGGACGTCCTGCACGGCCTTGCTGGCACCGTCGAACGTCGGCTCCGCACCGGCCTTGATGGCGACCTCGTGGGCGAGGACGTCGCCGAGGGTGTTGTCGGAGTGGTCCAGCATGTTGTCGACGAGCTGGTAGATCGGCGCGGAGCGGATCTCGCCGAGCACCTTCGCGTCCGCGGGGGCCTTCTTCTCCATCGAGGCCGCCGGCGAGGCGCCGAGGCGCGCGGCGAACTCGTTCACCAGCGTGCGGCCTGGGTCGTTCGTGCGGGGCGAGTAGTTCACCTTCGCGTCGCGGCGGTCGCCGTCGAGCATGGCCGGCACGACGGGCGCGATGTAGCCGTTGGCGACGTCCTCGGGCAGCCAGCTCGGCGCCATGTGGGGCGAGGAGTAGCGGCTCTGGTCGATGTAGACGGTGTTGACCTGGGCGCCGTTCGCCTTGACCTGGTCGACGAGGTCGGTGAGGTGCGCGGCACCCGGGTAGACGGACTCGTTGCCGTCCTTGAGCGAGGAGATCGTGGGGTCGCCGCCGCCGACGATGATCACCTCGCCCGGCTGGTCGCCCTGGACCACCTTGGTGACCAGCTGGCTCGTGTGGTCGAGGCTCAGGAGCGCGGCGGCCGCGGTGAGGAGCTTGCCGGTGGAGGCCGGGGTGATCGCCTGGCCGGCGTCCCGCTCGTAGAGGGTCTGGCCGGTGGCCGGGTCGATGACGGTGCCGGTGATCGTGCCCAGCGCGGGGTTCGCGATGGGGCCCGCGAGGGCCTGCTGGACGCCCTGCGTGCTCGGGGTCGGAGCGTTGGTGTCGGGGCCGTGCAGGTCGGCGGAGTAGTTGACCGGCGCCGGGGGCGGGTTGACGGCGACACTGTCTTCGCTGGTCAGGCCCAGCTTTTCGGCTACGCCGGGGACGGCGAAGATTACGCCGGCCGCGACGCCGAGGACCGCCACGATCGCGATGGCGGCGACGAGGAGCCGTTTCCTCGACTTGCGTGGGGCGGGTGGCGGTTCCTGCGGTGGTGGAGGCGGGCCGACGCGTTGTGGGGCGGCGCGGGGTGGTTCGGGCGGCGGCCACTCGCTCTTGCGGTCCGGCTGCTTGCGGTCCGGCTGCTTGCGGTCCTGCTGCTTGCGATCTTGTTGCGGGAGTGCGCGGGGCGGCGGCTGGAGCGGACGGGGGATGAACGCGGTGCGCTCGGCCTCCTGGCGG
>NZ_JBJMIE010000789.1:0-5852 GCF_045807065.1 Actinophytocola sp.
CGTCCTCGCTCACGTCGTCCGCGCCCGGCAGGGCCTTCGCGTCGCCGACGGTCAGCGAGCCGCGTTCGAGGATGACCCTGGTCGGCGCGTCCAGGCCGCGGACCAGCGTGGCGGGCGGGTCGAGCGCGAGGATCCGCCCGCGGTCCATGATCGCGACGCGGTCGCAGAGGATCTCGGCCTCGTCCAGGTAGTGCGTGGTGTAGAGGATCGTCTTGCCGCGTTCCTGGATCGCGCGCAGGACGTCCCAGAGGTTGCGGCGGGCCTGCGGGTCGAGCGCGGCGGTCGGCTCGTCGAGGAACACCACGTCCGGGTCGTGGATCAGCGCGCAGGCGATCGACAGCCGCTGCCGCTGGCCGCCGGACAGCTTGTCCTCGCGGGTGCCTGCCTTGTCCGTGAGCCCGACCAGCTCGAGCATCTCGTCGGCCCGGGCGGCGCTCACCCCGTACAGGGAGGCGAAGGTCACGAGCTGCTCGCGTGCGGTGAGCTTGTCGAAGAACGCGGTCGCCTGCAGCTGCACGCCGATCCGCGGCAGCAGCGCGGTGTTGCGTGGCCAGGGCTGTTCTCCCAGCAGGCGGACGGTGCCGCTGTCGGGCTGACGCAGGCCCTCGATGATTTCGAGCGTGGTGGTCTTACCCGCGCCGTTCGGCCCCAGGATGCCGAAGAACTCCCCCTCGCCGACGGTGAACGAGACGCCGTCGACGGCCTTCAGGTCACCGTACGACTTCCGCACCTCGTCGGCGACGATCGCCATGTTGCTCACGGCGGGGAATCTAGCCCCTGGACGCTCCCGTGAACCGAAATACGCGGAGATCCGTGTCCATGGCACCGGCCGGCGCGACGGGCTCCGGCCACTGAGGACGGTCTGACCTTCGCTCCGGAAGCTCCGCTTGGGTAAGACGCTCGCTCCGCAGGACGGAAAGGGGAGTCCAACGTGCCGCACAAGCTTCTCGTCGTGCCGGTGTTCGCTGGTCTGGCCCTGCTCGCAGGGTGTGGCGCGGCGCAGGAGGCGCCGACACTGATCGATGCGGCGGCCGCGCAACCGGACACCGACCAGGTGTCGGTGAACGCGGCCGACGTGGCCGGGCTCGGGCCGGTGCTCACCGACCGGAGCGGCAAGACGCTGTACGTGTTCACCAAGGACAGCACGGACCCGCCCGCGTCCAAGTGCGTCGACCAGTGCGCCGAGAACTGGCCGCCACTGCTGGCGGACGGCAAGGTGCTGGCCTCGGGGCTCGACTCGGCCCTGGTCGGAACGGTGGCCAGGCCGGACGGCAGCATGCAGGTGACGGTCGCCAGGCAACCCGTGTACATGTACGCCGGGGACACGGGCCCCGGGCAGGCGAACGGCCAGGGCATCCAGGACGCGTGGTTCGCCGTGACCCCGCTCGGCACGAGGACCGGGGCCGCCGGCGCTCCCCCCGCGCCGGCTCCGCCGGCGAACCAGGTGGGCCCGGCCACGGTGTTCGCGAAGGACATCCCCGGCTTCGGCCCGGCGCTGGTGAACCAGGACGGGCTGACGCTCTACCTGTTCACCAAGGACAGCAAGAACCCATCGAAATCCCGGTGCGACGGCGACTGCGCGAAGAAGTGGCACCCGCTGCTGACCGCGCCGGGCAAGGACATCAACGTGCAGGGCGTCGACTGGGACCTGGTCCAGACGGTGCCCAGGGACGACGGCTCACTACAGGTGACGGTCGGCGGCTGGCCGGTCTACCTGTTCACCGGCGACAAGAAGCCGGGCGACACCAACGGCCACGGCGCGGACGGCGTGTGGTTCGCGATCGAGGCGCGGGGCTGCAAATCGACGGCCCCGGTGAAGACCAAGTCCGAGGAGGCGGACGGCAACACAGGCTATTGACCCGGGGAAGGGCCCGGACCGGATCGCTGCCCAGTGCTCCCGCCGCCCAGGGCGAGGCAGCGATCACGGCCGGTGGAAAACCTGGTGCGCGCCAGCTACCCGCGGCAGGCGCGCACCAGGCCACCCGGAACCTCACGAACTTGCCCCCTGGCGGGCGGCGACCGAAGCTCCATGGTCGCCGTTCGCCGCACCATCCCCACTGAATCCGCTGTCTCGAACGCTCCGCTATCTGTGGTTGCCCAGCCCCCACCCATCCCGGGGGCCTGCCCCGGTTCCATTCTACCGGTGGGGTCCGACAAAACCGCTGGTCAGTGGGGGCTGTGGATAACTTCTTCGACGAAGTGGACTTTCGCGGGGCCGACTTCGAGCGAACTCGGCTCTCGCGGGCCTGATTCGACCGAGGCGGACTCTCGCAGGCGCCGCTTCGGGCTACGTGGACTTCCCGGGGTCCGATCTTGAGCGAAGTGGACCCTCGCGGGGTTTGGGTGAGCGGGAACGGTCTCCCCGGCTCACCCGGCACCAGCCACCGGCTGGTGGGACGGCGGGCGCTTCCATCCATCCCCTGGAGGCGCCCGCCGTCCAGGTCTGCGCTGACAACCTTGTCGAGTTGACAGAGGACCGTCCGGGCGGTCGAATGTTCATGCCATGACAACGTTGTCTAACTCTCCCGGTCGGTTGCCCCGCAGGGCGACCATGAGCGATGTCGCCCGGCTGGCCGGGGTGAGCATCAAGACCGTCTCCCGGGTGGTCAACGCCGAACCCGGGGTACACACCGAGACCGCGGAGCGCGTGCTCGCCGCCATCGAGCGACTGGGGTTCCGGCGCAACGTCGGCGCCCTCAACCTGCGGCGCGGCTCCTCCACCGGCACCATCGGGCTCGTTCTCGAGGACCTCGCCAACCCCTTCTACTCCGGGCTCACCCGCGCAGCCGAGGAGGTCGCGCGGCGCTTCGGGCGGCAGGTGCTCGCCGGGTCCTCGGACGAGGACCCGGGCCGGGAGCGCGAGCTGGCACTCGAGTTCTGCGCGCGCCGGGTCGACGGGCTGATCGTGGTCCCGGCCGGCCGCCAGCACGGCTACCTCCTGCCCGAGATGACCTCCGGCACACCGGTGGTCTTCGTGGACCGGCCGCCCGGCGACGTCGTGGCCGACACCGTGCTCGTCGACAACGTCGCCGGCGCGGCGCAGGCCGTCACCCACCTCGCCGCGCACGGGCACCGGCGGATCGCCTTCCTCGGGCACGCGCCCGCGGTCTTCACCGCCGCCCAGCGGCTCGCCGGCTTCCGCGAAGGCTGCGTCCGGGCCGGCATCCCCTTCGACGAGCGGCTCGTCGCCATGGGCAGGCACACCGCACGCACCATCACCGACACGCTGAGGAACGCCACCGCCGTCGTCACCAGCAACAACCGGGTCACCGTGCAGGTGCTGCGCGCGCTCGCCCAGGCGACGCACCGGCCCGCGCTCGTCGGCTTCGACGACTTCGAGCTGGCCGACCTGCTCGACCCGCCGGTCACCGTGGTCTCCCTCGACCCGGCCGAACTCGGCAAGGCCGCCGCCGAGCTGCTGTTCGCCCGCATGGACGGCGACCGCGAGCCACCCCGCCGGATCGTGTTGCCCGCCCGACTCATACCCCGTGGATCAGGAGAACGATGAAAGACGGCCTGCGCCCAGTCCAGCTGCCCGCCAACCAGCCGCCCCGCTTCTACCGGGGTGGCGCGGCCATCGCGGCACTGCGCGGCGACGCTCGCACCGAGTTCGGCCCAGAGGACTGGGTCGCCTCCTGCACAACGCTGCACGGCGAGCAGTTCGACGGCCTCACCACGCTCCCCGACGGCACCCTGCTCCGCGACGCCGTCGCCGCGCACCCGGCCAACTGGCTCGGCGACGCGCACGTGCGGGCGTTCGGCGCGGAGCCGGCGCTGCTCGTGAAGCTGCTCGACGCCGGCCAGCGGCTACCCGTGCACTGCCACCCCTCCAACGACTTCGCCGCGCGGCACTACGACTCCCGCTTCGGCAAGACCGAGGCGTGGATCGTGATCGGCGCCGAGGAGGGCGCGACCGTCCACGTCGGATTCACCGAGGACGTGGCCGCCGACACGGTCGCGGACTGGGTGGCCCGGCAGGACAGCGCCGCCATGCTGGCCGCGCTGAACCCGGTGACCGTGCGGCCCGGCGACACCGTGTTCGTGCCGGCCGGTGTGCCGCACGCGATCGACGCCGGCATCTTCATCGTCGAGCTGCAGCAGCCAACGGACCTGTCGGTCACGCTGGAGTGGCGCGGCTTCCTCGACGACGAGGCGGGCGGCCACCTGGGCATCGGCTTCGACACCGCGCTCGGCTGCGTGGACCGGCAGAGCTGGGCGCACCGGCTCGACGAGCTGGTCCACCCCTCGAACCAGGGAGACCTGTTCGCCCACCCCGAGTTCTTCCGCGCGCAGCGCCTGACCGGCGGGGCCGCACTGGACGCCTCCTTCGGCGTGCTGGTCGTGCTGGCGGGCACCGGCACGCTGCGCACCGAGAAGGCCGGCGACGTCCCGCTGACGAAGGGCGCGACGTTCGTCCTCCCGCACGCCGCCGGTGAGTCCACACTGGACGGCGAGGTGACGGTGATCCGCTGTCTGCCGCCGGTCAGCTGAGCCCGTAGAACCCCTCGGTGGCGTTGACCCCGCGGTAGACGTGCGGCGCGAACCGCCCCATCGCCGACGCGATGACGGGGATGAACTTGACGTTGCTGCCGAGCGGTAATCGGTAGCCGTTCTGGACGCCCTGCCGTTCCCACAGGTGCGCGATCTCGGGGTGCCGGCCGGCGAACCCGGGATCGGCGGGGAAGAAGTCGAGCCGGACGTGCGCCCGCTCCCCCGCGATCCTGTCCGAGGCCGCGCCGACGATCTTGTCCTGGAGGGACTCGGGGCCGACCGACTTGGGACTGTGCTTGGAGATGGCGACGGCGGCCAGCTCCGACCACGGCACCATCCACGGCGCGCCACGCGGGTCGTCCCAGCGCAGCCCGGCCGCGTCGAAGACGAGGTGCTGCGGCCGGAAGACCTTGTCCCGCCGGACGACCAGCCCGACGGGCAGGATGAGGAACAGCAACCCGATGACCACCGCGATCATGCCCACGCCGATGCCGCCGTCGACCGCACCGAAGATCCCGGAGACGAGCGCGATCAACCCGATCACCCCGGCCACGGTCGCACCGATGACCGCCTTGCGCGCGTTCGTCCTGCCGACGTCGACGACGACCGGCGGACCACCGGCGCCAGGCGCCGCGACACCGGGCGGCCCGAACCCGGGCACCCCTGTCGGCAATGGCGCGAAGGCCGACGCCCCGGCGGGTGGGTAACCCGCGCCGGGCGGCCCGTAGCCGCCGGGCGCACCCGCGGCGGGATATCCGGCCGTCGGCGAGGCGTAAGGGCTCGGGTTGGCGGGCGGTGGGGCACCTGGCGCCGTCCCGACGGCGCCGTAACCCCCGGTTGGGGCTGGTGGGAACGGTGGGCCGTATCCACCGGGAGGTGCGCCCGGAGGCTGGCCGTAGCCGGGCGGCGGGGTCGGGTAGCCCACCCCAGGCGCCGGGAGCTGGCCCGGCGCCGGGTAGCCGGGCTGGGCGTAGCCCGGTGGCGCCGGATAGCCGGGCGGCGGTGGCCCGTACGGCGGCTGGTAGTGGGGTCCCCCTGGTGGATTCGTCACGCCCGGGATGGTAGCTCCGGCGACCGACAGTCATCCGCGAGTTCGCGTCGACAAGGGACGATCAGCACGACGGAGACTCCGTTCGCGCCACAAGCTCCACCAAAGACTCCGTTCGCTCCGCTCAGGGACGCCGTTCGCTCCGCAAACTCCGCCAGAGACCTCGTTCGCTCCGCAAGCTCCGCTCAGAAACGCCTGATCGCTCCGCAAGCTCCGCCCGAGACGCCGTTCGCTCCGCAAGCTCCGCCCGAGACGCCGTTCGCTCCGCAAGCTCCGCCCGAGACGCCGTTCGCTCCGCAAGCTCCGCCCGAGA
>NZ_JBJMIE010000790.1:0-2456 GCF_045807065.1 Actinophytocola sp.
CCCGCGAATACTGGCGCACCGTCTCCAGCAGCCGATATCGCACCGCGCCGCCCGGTTGCTCCGCCAAGACTAGCGATTTGTCGACAAGTTGGGCCAGTAAGTCCAGTACCTGGTCTTGCTGGATCGGAGAGGAGGGAGGAAGCAGGGAGGTCCGATCCGTCGAGGAACTGCTGACCCGCCCCGACCTCAGGGGTAAGGTCACGTGCCTCTCGGAGATGCGGGACACCATGGGGCTGATCATGGGATCGATGGGTTACGACCCGTCCAGCTTCACCGAGGACCAGTTCGACAACGCCCTGAACAGGTTGCAGCAGGCCGTCGACTCCGGACAGATCCGCCGCTTCACCGGCAACGACTACGCCCAGGACCTCGCGAAGGGCGACATCGCGGCCTGTGTCGGGTGGTCGGGCGACGTGATCCAGCTGAACTTCGAGGACGAGAAGATCCAGTTCGTGACACCCGAGTCGGGCGTGATGCTGTGGTCGGACAACATGCAGGTCCCCAACCGCGCCACGCACCAGGGCAGCGCCGAGGCGTTCATGAACTACTACTACGAGCCCGCCGTCGCCGCTCGGCTGGCCGCGTACGTCAACTACATCTGCCCGGTCGTCGGCGCCCAGGACGAGATGGCCGACATCGACCCCGACCTCGCCGAGAACGAGCTGATCTTCCCCAGCGAGGACACGCTGTCGAACGCCAAGGTGTTCATGGCGCTGAACGAGGCCGAGGAACGCATCTACGAGCAGCGGTTCCAGCAGGTGATCGGAGCGTAGGCAATGTCTGACGACCTCGTACTCACGAACGTCACCAAGCGGTTCGGGGCGATGACCGCGGTCGACGACCTGTCCGTGACGGTGCCGCGGGGCGGTTTCTTCGCGCTGCTCGGCGCGTCCGGCTGCGGCAAGACCACCACCCTGCGCATGGTCGCCGGTCTCGAGGAGCTGACCGACGGCAGCATCAGGCTGGGGGACAAGGAGATCACGCACCTGCGGCCGTACCGGCGGCCGGTCAACACGGTCTTCCAGAGCTACGCGTTGTTCCCGCACCTCAACATCGAGGACAACATCGCGTTCGGACTGCGCCGGCGCGGCGCCAAGGACGTCGCGAAGAAGGTCGCGGACATGTTGGCGCTGGTGCAGCTGCCCGGGTTCGGCAAGCGCAAGCCCGCGCAGCTCTCCGGCGGCCAGCAGCAGCGGGTGGCGCTGGCCCGCGCGCTGGTCAACGAGCCCGAGGTCCTGCTGCTCGACGAGCCGCTCGGCGCGCTGGACCTCAAGCTGCGCCGGCAGATGCAGATCGAGCTGAAGCGCATCCAGACCGAGGTCGGCATCACCTTCCTGCACGTGACCCATGACCAGGAGGAGGCCATGTGGATGGCCGACACGGTCGCGGTCATGAACAACGGCCGGATCGAGCAGCTGGGCGCGCCGACGGAGATCTACGAGTTCCCCTCGTCACCGTTCGTGTCGAACTTCCTCGGCCAGTCCAACCTGTTCGCGGCCGAGGTGTCCGGAACCGACGGCGACGACCTCCTCCTCACCGCGCACGGGGAACGGTTCGCCGCGCCGGCCGCCCGCGCGCACTCGACGGCCGGCCGCGTGTGGCTCGGCGTGCGGCCGGAGAAGGTGCGGCTCGCGCTGCCCGACGAGGACGCGCCGGTCACGCACAACCAGGTGCGGGGCGTGCTCACCGACACCTGCTACGCCGGCGTCAGCACCGAGTACCTGCTGAGAACCCCGTGGGGACAGGAGATGTCGGTGTTCTCGGCGAACGCGGCCGCGGGGGAGCCGCTCGCGCCGGGCACCGAGGTCGTCGCCCACTGGTACCCGCCGCATTCGTTCGTGCTGGACCGGCCGCTCGGCACGGGCGACGAGGTCACCCAGTACTCGGCCGACCCGCTCGGGGTCGCGCCGTGACGGCGCGTGAGCGGAGCTTGCGAGGGGGCGTCGTGAGCGGAGCTTGCGGAGCGAACCATGGGCGCCACGTCGACGAAGGACGTCCCGGAGCCTGCGAGGGGGCGTCGTGAGCATCGTGGTCGGGGCCGCGGTCGGTGCGGGACCCGCCGTTGCCGCGCCACCGCCGGCCGCCGGGCCGCGTCGCCGCCGGTGGATCCCGTACGTCCTGCTGCTGCCGGGCGGGGTGTGGCTGCTGCTGTTCTTCGTGGTGCCGACGGTCCAGCTCGCCGGCACGAGCCTGTACGACCGGGCCGGCAGCCTCGAACTGGGCTACGCGCAGACCTTCGCGGTCGGCAACTACGTGGACGCGATCGCCGCCTACTGGCCGCATCTCGTGCGGTCCGCGCTGTACTCGGGCATCGCCACGATCGTCTGCCTCGTGCTCGGCTATCCGCTGGCGTACGCGATCGCGCAGAAGGCCGGCCGGTGGCGGAACCTGATGCTGGTGTGCGTGATCGCGCCGTTCTTCACCACGTTCCTGGTGCGCACGCTCGCGTGGAAGTC
>NZ_JBJMIE010000791.1:0-14192 GCF_045807065.1 Actinophytocola sp.
CACGCCGGTTGTGAGGATCCGGGTTAGGGGGAGCGCGTGGACCGGTGGTTCGGCCGTTACCGGGTCGAGGAGCTGATCGCCCGTGGGGGCATGGGCGAGGTCTACCGCGCCTACGACGTCGAGCACGACCGGGTGGTCGCGGTGAAGCTGCTCGGCGACCACGTGGCCACCGACGACGACTTCCGGCAGCGGTTCGTCCGGGAGGCACGTGCCGCGGCGCGGCTGCGGGAGCCGCACGTCATCCCGATCCACGCCTACGGTGAGATCGACGGCCACCTGTACCTGGACATGCGGCTGGTCGAAGGGCACAACCTGAGCGCGCGGCTGGCCGAGAGCGGTCCGCTGGACCCGGCCGCGGCGGTCGACGTGATCGGCCAGATCGCCAGCGCGCTCGACGCGGCCCACGCCGAGGGACTCGTGCACCGCGACGTCAAACCGTCGAACGTGCTGCTCACCGGCGGGGACTTCGCCTACCTCGTCGACTTCGGCATCGCCCGCTCCATGGCCGCGCACGCCGACATCACCGGGACCGGCATCCCGATCGGCACGGTCGCCTACATGGCGCCGGAGCGCTTCGAGCCCGATGGCCGGGTGGGGCACCGGGTGGACGTGTACTCGCTCGCCTGCCTGCTGTTCCAGTGCCTCACCGGGGTCCCGCCGTTCGCCGGCGACAACCCGCTGGCGCTCATGCACGCGCACGTCAACCAGGAACCACCGAGGCCGACCGCCCACCGGCCCGAGCTGCCACCCGCCTTCGACGACGTCATCGCCACCGGCATGGCGAAGCGCCCCGAGGACCGGTTCGCGAGCGCGGGCGCGTTGGCCGCGGCGGCCAGACAGGCCCTGACCCGTCCCGCGGCCCGGCACCCGGCGACCCTGCCGACACCGGACGCACGCTCCCACCCCACGCCACCGTCGCGCAGGGCGATCTGGTGGCTCGGCGGCGCCGCGGCGGTCGTGGTGGTGGCCGCGCTGGTGACCGCGGCGGTGCTGAACTGGCCGTTGGGCAGGGGCGGCGGCCAGCCGTCCAGTTCGAGCAACACGGCCGGCGCCCAGTCCTCGACACCGGACCTGAAAGTCTCGGTTCCCCTCAGCACACCGGCCTGCGACGGCAGCTACATCGTCATCGTCGGCTCCGCCATCAAGCCGAACCAGTACCAGCGCACCGTCCAGGGGTTCCTCGACACCTACCCCGGCACGCGGTACCTCCACGCGCCATCGACCGGTTGCCGGTCGCTGCGGCAACGACTCGACGGCGCCGACATCTACTCCGTCTACTACGGACCGTTCGTCAACAGGGAAACGGCCTGTGACAGACGCAGAAGCGTGGGCGGTGACTCGTTCGTCAGACGCCTCGACGACACCTCGACACCAGGCCGGACAGTGAGCTGCGGCTGACTTCTCCCGGCCGTGCGGTCCCACCCGTGGACTGGCGTCACGGGGGACTGATCCGCGCTGCCCCTCCTACTGCCGAAGGGCGGCGCCGAGCCCGGTGGCGGCCGGAACGGCCCCGCCTCGGCCGAGGCCACGTGGCCGGTGGCCGCAGCCGTTCCCACCGCGCCGGCAGCCGCAGCCGTTCCCACCGCGCCGGCAGCCGCGCCCATCAGCCTGAGCGCGCTTCTCCACGGCATACCCGCGTCGGGCAGGATCTCCAGCAGCGCGCCGACGCCGTGCTCGGCGAGCTGCCTGGCGCGTTCGACGCGGTCCGCGGCGACCACCTCGCACACCTCGGGCCAGTGCGGCGCGACCAGCAGGTCGTGCGCGTCGCGGATGGCACGCACCACCTCGCCCATGGCCCTGGCGTCGCCGTCGGCGAGCGATCGCACCCACGGCGGTGCGGCACGGCGCGCGAACACCGCGGCGAGGTCCGCGCCGAGCAGTGCTCGCGGTGTGCAGAGCACGGCCTCGCACCCGGCGTCGAGGTGGGTCACCGGCCCGGGCGGGGTGAGGAAGTCGGGGAATCACCCGATCGAGGCGGGCGGTGCGCGGCGGGGGGTTTGGCTCCTGTGCCCCGGTCGATACCTGTCGCATGGGGAACCAGACCGGGTTGTCGAACGAGGACCGCGCCGGTCGGCTCGGTCCTCATCCGATGGCCGGGGCCGCGCTGTCGGCTTCGGTGGGCAGGTCGCCGTTGGGGTTGGGGGCGGAGCGGGACGGTCTGCTGCACGTGCCGCCGGTCGCGACGTCGGGCGGGCGGCTGCCGCTGGTCGTGCTCCTGCACGGCGCCGGGGGAGACGCCGCGGGGATGGCGGACCTGTTCGGGGAGGCGGCCGACGAGCACGGTGTGTTGCTCGTCGTGCCGGAGTCGCGTGGCAGGACGTGGGACGTGATCACGAGGAGCGGCTTCGGGCCGGACGTGGCCTTCCTGCGCCGGGCGCTCGCCGAGGTCCTGCCGCGGTGCCCGGTCGACACCGGGAGGATGGCGATCGGCGGGTTCTCCGACGGCGCGTCCTACGCCCTGTCCCTCGGCATCACCAACGGCGACCTCTTCGGCCACGTGCTGGCGTACTCACCAGGCTTCGCCGCTCCGGGCACGCCGGTCGGACGCCCCGCGCTGTTCCTCAGCCACGGCACCGAGGACCGCGTGCTGCCCGTCGAGCGCTGCAGCCGCCGGCTGGTGCCCGCGCTGCGCGACGCAGGCTACGAGGTGGCGTACCGGGAGTTCCGGGGCGGGCACGGCGTCCCGCCGGACGTCCTGGACGCGTCACTGCGCTGGTTCCGCGACGAGACGAGGACGCATCGCCGCTGGTGAGGCGGGCGGTTCGGCGAGTTTGCCGCTCGATCCCGGTGGTATTCAGCGTTCGCCGTCGGTCAAACAGTGAGCCGGCCCCCCGACCCCGCGGATGCCGCGGACCGGACCTGTGAGGACTGTCATGACTGTTACGGATGCGTCTGTCCCGACCCTGGGGGTCGAGGAGGAGTTCCTGATCGTCGACCCCGAGACCGGCAGGCTGATGCCGGCGGCGCGGGCGGTCGTCGCGGCCGCACGCCGGTTCGGCGTGGACCTGTGTCCGGAGCTGACCCCGGTGCAGGTGGAGACCAACACGCCGGTGTGCGCCGGGATGCAGGACGTGCGGGCGCACCTGCTGGCGGCGCGCGCCACGACCGCGGCGGCGGCGCTGGAGGTGGGCGGCTGCCTCGTCGCGTCCGGTGTGCCGATGGCCGAGCACGCGGAGCCGGCGTTCACCGACGAGGAGCGGTACCGCCGCATCGGCGCGGAGTTCGGGCTGCTGGCCGCGGAGCACGACGTGTGCGGGTGTCACGTCCACGTCGCCGTGCCGGACCGCGACAGCGCGGTGCGGGTCGGCAACCACCTGCGGTTGTGGCTGCCGACGCTGCTCGCGCTGACCGCCAACTCACCGATCCACCGCGGGGTGGACACCGGGTACGCGAGTTGGCGTTCGGTCCTGTGTGGCCGGTGGGCCTGCTCGGGCGCCCCTCCGTTCTTCGCGTCGGCCGCCGACTACGACGCGCGGGTGGACGGGCTGGTCGCGAGCGGCGCGGTCCTGGACCGGGCGATGGTCTACTGGGATGTGCGGCCGTCCGAGCACTTGCCGACGGTGGAGGTGCGGGTCAGCGACGTGCCGGCCACTGTGGACGGCTCGGTGCTGCTCGCGGTGCTGGTGCGGGCGCTGGTGATGACCGCGCTGGAGGCGGAGCGGGCGGACCGGCCGGCGGCCGCGGTGCCGGCGGAGGTGGTGCGGGCGGCCTATTGGCGGGCCGCGCGGGACGGGATCACCGGGCAGGGGCTGGACCTCACCACCGGGGGCCTGGTGCCGGCCCAGCGGCTGGTGCGGGATCTGGTGCGCCACGTCGAACCGGCGCTGCGGCGCACGGGTGAGCTGCGTGCGGTGCGGCAGCTGCTGACCACGCTGCTGCGCGACGGCAACGGCGCCGTGCTGCAACGGGCGGCGTTCCGGCGCCGCGGCCGGCTCACCGACGTCGTCGCCGAGCTCGCCCGGCACACCCTCCAGGACTGCCGGCCCGCGAACGTGGCGTGAGATTCGCGCGCCGTGGGGAAGAAGCAGGAACCGTCCGTGGCCGCGTCCAGCGAGTGGACGGACGAGGAGGGGCTCCGGCAGCCGCGCGGCGACGTGCACGCGTGGCTGCCGGGGACCAACCAGACACTGTGTGGACTGCCACTGCACCGCGCCCGCCTCGACAGGTTCCAGCACGTCCTCTGGGTGGACGCCCTCTGGCTCGCGGACACCACCGACAGCGGCATCGCCATCTGCCGTCGGTGCGCCGCGGCCGGTGGCAGGTCGACCCGCCGCTGGTCCCGGGTCGACCCGCGACCGTGACCGCGCAGGTACACCGCCGCCTCATCCACGCCGATCAGGCTCGGCGCACGGCCCTTGACACCCACGAGCATCGCGCCGTGGCAACTCCGGCACGAGGTGGTGAACAGCTGCTCGCCCGTGCGGGACCCGTGCCGGGTCCTCGGCCGCGGCATGACCGCGGAAAACCCGGGTAGACGCCGGCAGTGACCGAGCCGCTGCTTTCTCCTGATCCCCCGACCCCGCCAGGCGTTCCGCGCATCGAGGATCTCGACGTGCCGGAACCGGTGATCCCGCGCGACATCCCACGCACACAGGACGTCCGGGAGGAGGCCGGAGCGATCGAACCACCCGACTGAGGTCCACATGGCACGTCGTCCGGGCGATCGGTTCCCCGTCGGTGATGTGGCGGACGGGGAACCGCCGGCCGTGGTCCGGTGTGGACACACCTCCTCCCCGCGACCATGCCGGGGAGGAGGTGCCGGTCTCAGTCGAGTGTGTTCGCCAGCTCGGCCACGACGGCGCGGCGCCGGTTGATCTCGACGATCATCTTGTCCAGCGCCGCCATCGCGTCGACCGGGGACCCGGTGCGGACGCACTCGACGGCCGACCGCGCCTCCCGCGCCACCTGCTCGGGCCAGTCATCCCACGAACCGGGAGTGGTGTCCGCCTCGCTCACCGTCAGCTCCTTCCCACACCGCACCGCGCCCGATCTCGAGCGGGGTGCGACTCGTCTCCGGGAAGCCGGCCTACCCGCTGAGGATCCCCTCAACCCCTGCCGGTGTGGCGTGAGGGAGGACACCTCGCCCGGGGAACACCGGTGGCCGCCCCGCCGTTGAGAGGAATGGTCGGTGCGGTCCGTGTCCCCCGGGCCTCACCTCATCGCCTTCGCGGAATACCGTTCGGCTGGAGCCGCGTCGCGCCACTCGCCGAGAGGCGACCGCCGCGCCGACCCTCGATCTCGCCTCCGGTCGCTGCCTCCCCCCAGGTCCGGCCGGAGGCTGCTCTTTTCCCGCGGTGCCTCGGGGCACTCGTCCGGGTGAACAGCGCGGACGGCTGGCTCCACTTTCTCCTCGTGGCGACGACGTTCGCCCGGCCCATCGCAGGCCCCAGGGTTTCGGCGACCGGACAGCGGATAGCCCGGCCCGGAAGCAGTGCCTGCCGAAGAGGGGGACATGGGCGGAAAAGACCGGTCGTCAGGGCGGGACGCGGCCTTCCGCGACCCGCTGCGGAGTTCGGGCGGGTTGCACGATGCGGGGCGGTTGCGCCGCGGTGTCGCGGAGTTCCTGCGGCTGCCGTTGGTGATCATCGCCGCGTTCTGCGGGGCGGGTGCGGGGCTGGCGATCGTCGACGCCGCCGCGGGTGACGGCGCGCCGCTGCGGTCCCTGGCACTGGCGATCCTGCCGGCACACGGCGCGGCCGAGTTCGTCACGACGGCCGCGACGAGCATCGTGACGGTCACCTCGATCACGTTCTCGGTGCTGTTGCTCGCGGTGCAGCAGACGGCGAGCAACCTGACCCCGGTGGTGTTCGACCAGTTCCTGCGCCGCCGGGACAACCAGCTCTACTTCGGGTTCTTCACCGGCCTGTCCGCGTTCACGCTCGTGCTCGCCGGCACGGCTCGGGACGACCGGGCACCGGTGTACGGCGCGGCCGTCACGCTGGTGCTGACCGTCGCCGGGCTGGTCATGCTGCTGCTGCTCATCCACGGCACCATCGACCAGATGCGCCCGCAGTCGGTGGTGCGGTCCATCCACGAGCTGGCGCTGCGTGCGCGGGAGAGGGAGCTGGTCATGCTCGGCCGCACCCGGGCCCACCGGGAGAGCCCGGCGAACGCACCGGAGCGGAAGGTCACGGTGACCGACAGCGGGTACGTCGTGACCGTCGACGTCGGCAAGCTCGCCGAGACCGCCAGGGCCGCGGGGGACGTCGAGATCGTCGTGGAGCACCTGCTCGGCGAGTACACCGTCTTCGGCGACGTGGTGGCCACGCTCGTCGGCGTCGACCCCGAGGACGACCGGTGGGACGACCGGGTCCGCACGGCGTTCGGCCTCGACGACATCCGTGACGTGGACGTCGAGTCCGGTTACGCCACCGATCAGCTGGAGAACATCGCCTGGTCGGCCGGGAGCAGCGCGCAGCAGAGCCCGCAGGCCGCGGTCGCGGCCATCCGTGCGCTGCGCGACCTGCTGGCCCGCTGGTTGACCGCGGGGGAGCGGGACCGCTCGGCGCGGGCGGAGAGGCCCTCGGTGGAGCCGGTCGTCTACGCCGACGGGGCCAGCAAGCGCGTGCTCGGGTCGCTGGCCGTCGCCGTCGTCGCCACCGCCGAGTCCAGTCAGGCGCAGACCTGCGCGGAAGCGCTGAACGCGTTCGCCGGCCTCGCCCCGCGACTGCACACCCACGAGGACCACGCCCTGTTCGACGAGGTACTCGACAGCATCCTCCCCGCCGTCCTCCAGCACGCGCACACACCGCCGCTCGCCAAGGCGATAGCACACCTGGAACAGGTCCTCGCCGACACCGGCCACGCGCCGGAACGGGTCGGCGAAGTCCGGGCACTGCTGTCGGAGGCCACGCGCCGCCTGCTGCCCAAGCCCTCCGACGAACCGGAGAGCACCCACCAGGTGTGACACCGGCTTCCCTTGCCTCGGTGTCCTCGCCGCCGGAGTAACCTCCTGAGCTGCTGGGGAAGGACTCGTCCGCGTTCCGGCGCGCTACCGCCCCCGGGCCGTGACCGACCCGCTGCTCGCCGCCGGCACCCGTGTGTCAGGGCCGGGGACGGTCAGTGTTGCGGTGGGTCGAGCTCGGTGTGGCGGGTGGTGAGGGTGTGTGCCAGCTCGGCGAGCCTGACGTTGAGGTCCATCGAGGTGCGGCGCAGCAGTTCGAACGCCTCGTCGGCGCTGATGCCGCGGCGCTGCATGAGAATGCCCTTGGCCTGACCGATGACGTCCCGGGTGTCCAGCGCGCGGCGCAGCTGGGCTGCGCGCAGCTCGGCCAGCCGCACCGCCTCCGTGCTGGCGAGCGCCAGCGAGGCGTGGGTGGCGAGCAGCAGGGCCTGGTCGCGTGTCGCCTCGTCGCCGAGCTTGCCGGCCCCGGCGGAGTAGACGTTGAGGGCGCCGGACAGGCGGGGTGGCGGGATGTCGGGCAGCAGCGCCGTCGAGAGCACCGAGAGGTAGCCGCGGTCCGCGGCCGCCGGACCGAACCGCGGCCATCTCGCCTCGGTCACCAGGTCAGGGCTGTGGACGTGAGCCATGCCGGGGTTGCGCGCCGCCTCGAAACAGGGGCCCTCGCGGTAGGCGTACTGCAGTTCGTCGAGCTCGCTCGCCAGCGGGTCGGTCTCCAGCGGCGTGTGCAGCCGTTCGTCGGGCGAGCGCAACGTCACGCTCACCAGGTCGGCGTCGCGGAGGACCGCGACGGCACCGCGGACGACCTGGGACAGCACGTCGGCCACCGAGTCGGCGGCGCGCAGCCGCTTCGTCAGCTGCGCGAACTGCTGGGCCAGCGGACTGTCCGCCACGTCGCCGCCGGGGTGCGGGGCGTCCGCGGGACGCGCGACGAACTCGGCCTTGTCCCGGCTCCACCCGTCGTTGCCCATGGTGCCCGGCTACCCGTTCGGCGGGGCGGGCAACCCGCTCACCTGTCCGGCGCCGACGCGACGTTCACCGGTCGGAGCGGGAGACGTCGTCGACGAACTCCTCCGCCACGTCGCGCAGCTTGCGGTTCTCCCGCTGCGAGCGGTCGACGAGCAGGGTGAAGGCCTCGTCGGCGGAGAGGCGGCGAGCGGCCATGAGGATGCCCTTCGCCTGTTCGATGACCGCTCGGGAGCTGAGCGCCGTGTGCAGCTCGGCGATGTGGCGAACGGCCCGCAAGTGGCGGCGTGCGGAACGCAGTGCCGCCTCCGCCGCCGTGGTGTACAGCTCCAGCAGCGCGGCGTCGAGCTCCCGGAAGCCGTGGGTCTGCCTGCCGTAGAGGTTGAGCGACCCGTGGTACTCCTCGTCGATGAACAGCGGTGCCGACAGGTAGCTGCCGATCCCGAGGCTGTCCGCCGCTGCGGCGAAGCCGGGCCACCGCTGGGCCACGTCCGGCACGGTGACCCGCTGCATCCGCCCCGACCGGGCAGCCTCCAGGCAGGGGCCTTCACCGGTGTCGTACTGGGCGCGGTCCACCGCCAGCGTGTGCCGGTCGATCCAGGCGAGGGACTCGGGGGTGCCGTCGCGCAACACGGTCACGCTGGCGAGGTCCGCGCCGGGAATGGCGCCAACGACCTGCCGACACACGCGGTCCATGATGACCGGCAGGTCCTCCTCCTGGTCCAGGACCTGGGACAACTCCGCCAACGCGTCGGTGACCTCGTCGAGCCGCTGGATCACCTCGTCCGCCGGCGCGTGCCCCGACACCCTCACCACTCCTCGGCCATCGTCCGGCTCCGTTCCGCCACCCATCGAGCACGTCCCGCCCGCTGACCGGCGTGTCCACTGATAGGTACCACACGGCGCCCCAACGCAACCGTGGCGCCAGGCCCATGGGTGCGCCACGCGGCGACGGCGTCGCAATGGCGGCCGGCGGTCCTCGAACACGCGAGGATGGCCGACATGATGATGTTGCCAGCCCTTCCCGAGGACTCCTTCCAGCGCGTGCTCTGCGTCGTCGCGCACCCCGACGACATGGAGTACGGCACGTCCGCGGCCGTCGCCCGCTGGACCGCGCGCGGTATCGAGGTCGGCTATCTCCTGCTCACCCGCGGTGAGGCCGGCATGCCGAACCCGCCCGAGGAGACGGCACGCCTGCGTGTCGCCGAGCAGCAGGCCGCCTGCGCCGTCGTCGGCGTGGCGCACCTGACCGTCCTGCGGCACCCGGACGGCGTGCTCGTCTACGGCCTCGACCTGCGCCGGGACATCTGCCGGGAGATCCGCCGGTTCAAGCCCGACGTCGTACTCGGCGCCGGCTACGAGATCGAGACGCCCTACGGCTTCGACCAGGCCGACCACCGCGCGGCCGGCCTCGCGACGCTCGACGCGGTGCGCGACGCGGGCAACCGGTGGGTCTTCCCGGAACAGGTCGACGACGAGGACCTGCGACCGCACTCCGCGCGCTGGTACATCGTCCCCGGGCTCGCCGGCGCCGGCGCGACCCACGGCGTCGACGTCACGGGGGAGCCGCTGCGCCGCGGCGTCGCCTCCCTCCAGGCGCACGCCGCCTACCTGGCCGCGCTCCCGGACCACCCCGCCCCCGAGGACATGATCCCGATGTTCACCGCGATGAGCGGCAAGGCCATGGGCGTCGAGCACGCCGTCCTGTTCCGCGCCCACGACCTGCAGGCACCACCGGAGTTCTTCGCCGAAGCCACGCGGGACTGACCGGGCTCCCCGGCGCCGACGGCCGCCATGCCACGGGAGCGATCTCGACTCTGTCGTGGACGGGCCGGCTCGCCTCGGGCGCTGTCCGCCAGCGCCTCGCCACCCCGATCGACGAAGGCCGGTGACCACCACCCCGAGGAACGGGAGCGGCTGGCATTACTCCCACTTGATCCGGTCGAGGGTTGACTGGGGGCTGTGTGGAGGCCGGGCGATGACGGGGACCAGTGGGTGCGCGCCCTCGACGGCCTGTATCTCCTCACCCTCGCCGTCGCCGGGTTCGCCACCCTCGTCACGTTTCCGGTCGGTCTCGACTGGTGGGTCGCCGCCGGGCTGGTGCTGCTGGGTGTCGGCGTGCGGCGGAGTGTGGTCGCCTGTGGCGTCGTCGCCGGGATGGGGGCGGCGTTGTTCCCCATGTTCTCCGCGGTCGCGTTCGGGTTGTTGCCGATCACGTTCGTGCGGCTGCCGCGGATCGCCGCGGTCGGGGTCGGGGTGGTCGCGACCGGGTTGCCGCTGGTGGCGCAGCCGCTGCTGCGGAGCTGGCTCGCCGGGGGCGGCTGGCAACCGGGGGCTGTCATCCGCTTCGGACCTGCCTATGTGGGGATCGTCGGGATCGCCCTGCCGCTGCTCACCGGGATGTGCACCGCTGGTGCGGTGCAGGCGCTGCGCCGGCAGAACCGGCGCCGGCAGGACCTGCTCGACCAGCTGGTGGCCACCCGCGCCGAGCTCGCGGAGGCGACCCGCCGTGCGGAGCGGCAGCGGCTCGCCCACGAGTTGCACGACACTCTCGCCCAGGGGCTCGCCGGCGTGCTCGTCCAGCTGCAGGCCGCCGAGCAGCACCTCGACGGGCCGGGTGCCCTGCTCGTCGCGCGGGCACGGCAGTCCGCGAGGACATGCCTGGTCGACACCCGCCGCGCTGTCGAGGCGTTGCGGCCCGAACAGCTCGACAACGGTGGTCTCGCCGAGGCCGTCGACCAGGTCTGCGCGCGGTTCACCGAGGTCACCGGGGTGCCGGCCCGGCCGACCGTGCGCGGGACCGGGCGTCCCGGCGTCGACGTCGTCGCCCTCCGGATCGTGCAGGAGGCGCTGGCCAACGCCGGCAAGCACGCCGATGCCACCGAGGTGGTCGTCGACGTCGACCACCGGGCCGACGCCCTGCACGTGACGGTCCGCGACGACGGCCAGGGGTTCGACTCGGCCGAACCCGGGGCCGGGTTCGGCCTGGCCACCATGCGTGAACGGGTCGGGGCCGTCGGTGGCGTCCTGTCGATCACCAGCGCACGAGGTGCCGGGACCACCGTGACCGCCGTCCTGCCCACCGGGAAGGACCCATGACCGAACCCATCCGCGTTCTCGTCGTCGATGACCACGCTGTCATCCGGGACGGCATCGCGGCCATGCTCGAACCGCACGACGACCTCCTCGTCGTCGGGACGGCCGCCGACGGCGCCGCCGCCGTGGAGCTGGTCACGGCACTGCGACCGGACGTCGTCCTCATGGATCTGCGGATGCCCGGCGTCGACGGGGTGGCCGCGACCGCCCGCATCAGCGCGCTCCCGTCGCCACCACGCGTCCTCGTGCTCACCACCTACGACTCGGATGCCGACATCACCAGGGCGGTCGCCGCCGGCGCGCTCGGCTACCTGCTCAAGGACACCGGCCGCGACGACCTGCTCGACGCCATCCGCGCCGTCGCGGACGGGGTGTCGGTGCTGACGCCCTCGGTCGCCACCACGCTGGTCCGACAGCACCGCGCCACCCGGCTCGAACCGCTGTCGGCCCGCGAGCGGCAGGTGCTCACGCTCGTCGCCGGCGGCGCGACCAACCGGCACGTCGCCGCCGCGCTCACGGTCTCCGAGGCCACGGTCAAGACCTACCTCACCCGGATCTTCACCAAGCTCCAGGTCGGTGACCGCACCGCCGCCGTCACCACCGCCCTCGCGCAACGCCTCATCACGCTCCCGACCATCGACTGAGCCCGCGTCCCCCGAACGGGCGACACGAGTGGTCGGCCGGTGGAACCTCGCGGCCCGTCCGGCGCGAACGCGACGCTCATACCATGACCTCCACCACCAGCCGTCTACTGTGGATAGTCGCGATCGTCCTCCTCGGCTCGACGAGCGCGGTCGCGACCGCCGACGGGCCCCGGCCCGCCGCCTGCACCAGCACCCTGCCCCCGACACCGCCGCCGCTCACCGCGACCACGGTCGACACGATCGGGCAGGCCTACTTCTGCATCGCCGACCACTACGTCGACGGCGCGGGGTCGACGCTGTTCGCGGGTGCGTTCGCCGGGCTCACCCAGGAACTGCACCGTCGCGGCATCGACACCGCGACGGCCACGATGCCGGCCCTGACCGGAGACCCCGACGCCGACTGGAGCGCCTTCCGCGAGCGCTACCAGGCGGTCGTCGCCCCGCTCCCCGCCGCACTCCGGCAGCCGCTCGCCGAAGCCGCCCTGCGCGGACTGCTCGCCGCACCGCACGACAACCACATCCTCTGGCAGCGACCGGTCCTGCCACCCGGCGCGCAACCCGGCCAGAGCTACGGGCTGGGCTTCGACACGACGCCGAGCGCCGCTTCCGTCACCGCGACGCCCGCCTCCGCGGTGCCGCCGCTGTTCGTCACGCGGGTCCTCGGCGGCCCGGCCGCCCGCGCCGGACTGCGTCCGGGCGACGTCGTGACCGCCGTCGACGGGTCGGCGCCGTTCGCGGGCGGTGAGCCGTCACCCGGTGTCATCCGCGCACTGACCCAGCAGTACCCCCGGCAGGACACCGTCCGGGTGACACTGCGTCGGCCCGTGACCGGCCGTGTCTGGACGGTCAGCCTGCGCCCGGAGCTCTACCAGCCCGACCCGGCCGCGACCCGGCAGGTGACGAGCAGGGTGCTGGCCGGCCAGGTCGGCTACGTCGCGCTCCGGGGGTTCGGCGGCGGCGCCGCCGACCAGGTCCGTCAGGCCGTCGCGGACCTCGGCCGGCTGACGGGCGTCGTGCTCGACCTGCGCGGCAACCACGGCGGCAGCCCGCTCGAGGTCGCACGACTGCTCGCCGCCTTCGTCCACGGCCGTACCTGGAGCTACGACTGCGCCACCGGCTACACCGACTGCCGACCGAACACCACCGACGACACCCAGCCACTGCTCGGCCTGCCCGTCGTCGTGCTGACCGACCGCGAGTGCGCGTCGGCCTGCGACGCGTTCGCCGGGGCGGTCCACGACCTCGGCATCGGCCCGGTCGTCGGCACCCGCACCGCGGGCATCGTCTCCGGCGCGGCCACCGCCTACCTCCTCGACGACGGCAGCGTCCTCGGGCTGCCGGACCGCCACCAGCTGGGCGCCGACCGGGAGATCATCAACGGGATCGGCGTCGCCCCGGACCACGACGTCCCGACCACCGCCGGGGACCTGTCCGCCGGCCGCGATCCCGCGGTCGCGCTGGCGGCGACCGTGCTCACCCAGTAGAGGCGTGTCGTCCGAACAGACGACACGCACTGTCATCCGATGCGTGCGGGAGGGCCGCGACGTTCGCCCGTCGCGGTCCACTTCCCACCCGAACGAGGCTTACCGCATGACATCCCTACGACGTCGCACCCTCCTCGGCGGGGCACTGGCCGCCGGAGCCGCCGCCGGAATCACGGCCGCAGTCACGGCCGCAGTCACCGGCAGCGCGAGCGCGGCACCGAACCCCCGGCCGGGGCAACCTCGACCCGGTGTCGACGGCCTGCTGAACCTGTTCGCGACAACCCCGGTCGTCGCGCTCGGGGAGGGCGTGCACCACCTCCAGGACACCTGGGACTTCCTCGCCGTGCTCATGCAACACCCGCGGTTCCACGCCGTCGACGCGGTCGTGGTCGAGTTCGGCAACTCGCGGCACCAGAGCGTGGCCGATGCCTACGTCTCCGGCGACCTCGTCCGCAGGTCCGACCTGCAGCGGGCCTGGCGCGACACCACCCAGAGCCCGAACGCCAACGGCGACTTCCCGGCTCTGGAACGAGTGTTCAGCCTGGCCAGAGCGATCAACCTCTACGGAGGCAGGCCCCGGCCGCTGCGGGTGCTGCTGCCCGACCCGCCGATCGACTGGTCGAGCGTCACCGGCCCGGACGACCTGTTCACGCTGCTCCCGCAACGCAACCAGACCTGGGCGGACGTGATCACCCGCGAGGTCGTCGACAGGGGGCGGCGCTGCGTCACGGTCGGCGGTCCGCTGCACTTCTACCGCCTTCCCAAGCCGTCGGACACCGTGACCGCGCTGCTCGAGCAGCGCCACCCCGGCAGCGTCAGCGTCGTGCACACGCATGCCGTGGTCGCCGCCGGTCGCACCGCCGCCGTCGAGGCGACCGTCGCAGGATGGCCACGACCCGCTGTCGCGCCCGCCCGGCACACCGCCTACGGCACGCTGCCGGCGACCGACATCTTCGGCCCCGGCGTCTACCCGCCCGGACTCATCGAGAGCCTCGCCGGCAAGACCGTCGCCGACCTCTGCGACCACGTCCTCCACCTGGGCACGCGCGCCGAACTCACCTCCGCCGTCCTGGACTGGCAGGTCTACTACGAACCCACCTA
>NZ_JBJMIE010000792.1:0-13844 GCF_045807065.1 Actinophytocola sp.
CAAACATTACAAAAACGACTCACTACACATCAACATGCGGGCGGTGATGCCCTTGCGCAGCAGCTCCACCACCGCCTGACCGGAGCGCCGGGCGAACCCGTCACGTCGCCGGTCCGTCGCGGGTGGGGCCGCGCTGCCCGGCAACGACATGCCCAACGCCTCGGCCGCGCTCGCCATCGTGTTCGCCGTGTACATCCCGCCGCACGCGCCCTCACCTGGGCAGATGGCGCGCTCGATCAGGTCGACGTCGGCGCGGCTCATCAGCCCCCGGGCACACGCCCCGACCGCCTCGAACGCGTCGATGATCGTCACCTCGCGCTCGCTGCCGTCCGACAGCGTGACCCGGCCGGGCAGGATCGAGCCCGCGTAGAGGAACACGCTGGCGAGGTCCAACCGGGCGGCGGCCATCAACATCCCGGGCAGCGACTTGTCACACCCCGCCAGCATCACCGACCCGTCGAGCCGCTCGGCCTGCATGACCGTCTCCACGCTGTCCGCGATCACCTCGCGCGACACCAGCGAGAAGTGCATCCCCTCGTGCCCCATCGAGATGCCGTCGGACACCGAGATCGTGCCGAACTCCAGCGGGTACCCGCCCCCGACGTGCACGCCGTCCTTGCTGGCCTTCGCGAGCCGGTCCAGCGACAGGTTGCACGGCGTGATCTCGTTCCACGACGAGGCGACCCCGATCTGGGGCTTGCCCCAGTCGTCGTCACCCATGCCGACCGCCCGGAGCATCCCGCGCGCGGCGGTGCGCTCCAGTCCGTCGGTGACCTCACGACTACGGGGCTTGATGTCCGGGATCTCGTTCATGAACCGAACCTAACGCCCCGCTCCCATCGCACCCGCACCGAGCCGGCCTTCCCCCGCTGCCGGGCTACGACGCCGGGGCGGGACCCGCCGCGCGCAACTCGTCGATGACGGCGGCCAGCTGGCGGATGTTCTGCGCCGAGAACAGGTCCATGACCGTCAGCTCGACGGCGAGGACCGTGCGGATCCGCCCCAGGCACCTGATGGCGAGCAGCGAGTGCCCGCCCAGCTCGAAGAAGTTGTCGTGCACCCCGGGGTTGGCGACACCGAGGACGCTCTCCCAGATCCGCGCCAGCTCCCGTTCGACGGGGGAGTCCGGCGCGACGAACGGGGTGCGGAGGATCTCGCGGCCCAGGACCGGCTCGGGCAGGGCGCTCCTGGCCAGCTTGCCGTTCCGCGTCCGCGGGATCTCCGGCACGGCGACCCACTGGGTGGGCAGCATGTGCTCCGGCAGCCGCTCGGCGAGGAAGGCACGCAGCTCGACCGCGTCGCGGTCGCTGCCGGGAACGAGCACGGTGTACGCGACGAGCTGCGCGTCCCCCGGCCCGATCTCCCTGGCGACGACGGCCGAGGCGACCACGTGCGGGTGCTCGTTCAGCGCCGCCTCGACCTCACCCGCCTCGACGCGGTAACCCCGGATCTTCACCTGGTCGTCGACCCGGCCGAGGAACTCCAGGCGCCCGTCGGGCAGCCACCGGACGACGTCGCCGGTCCGGTAGAGGCGCTCGCCCGCCCCGCCGCCGAACGGGTCGGGGACGAACCGCGCCGCCGTCGGACGCGGGCGGTCGAGGTAGCCGCGCGCCAGCCGGTCCCCGCCGAGGTGCAGCTCACCGGGGACACCGACGGGCAGGAGGTTCATCGCGGCGTCGAGCACGTAGGCGCGGGTGCCGGCGAGGGGCCGGCCGATCGAGCATGCCACCGCGGACGCACCGGGGGGTTGGTCCAGCGCGGCGGTCACCGTCACCTCGGTCGGGCCGTACGCGACGAGGAACCGCCCGGGGAGGTCCTGTTCGGTCCAGCGGCCCACGTCCTCCGCGGTCACCCGGTCGCTGCCCACGTTGATGGTCCGCACCCCCGCGAGGCGCGGGTCGTTCGGCTTCGCCGTCGCCATGAGCTCGCGGTAGTACCCGGGGCTCAGGTCCATGTAGGTCACGCCGAACTCGTCGATCTTGTCGAGCAGCAGCTCCGGGAGCCAGGTGTCCGCGCCGCCGACGACGAGGGTGGCCCCGGCGACGAGCGAGAGGCACATCTGCTCGATCGAGGGGTCCAGGTCGAACGGTGACGCCAGCAGGACGCGGTCGTCCCGCCGGATCCGGCAGGCGGACCCGGTGACGGCGCAGTGCTTGGCCAGCGCCTCGTGGGTGATGACGACGCCCTTGGGCCGTCCGGTGGAACCGGACGTGAAGATGATGTACGCCGCCTGCCCGCCGGCCGGCTCCGGCCCGGGTGGTCTGCGGTCCGCGGGCGGCAGGTCGTCGACGCGGACGACCGGGACGCCGGTGTCCGTGAACCGCCCGGCGAAGGACGCCCGGGTGAGGATCAGGCCGGGTGCGAGCTCGGCCAGCAGCATCCGCCGCCGCACGTCCAGCTGCCGGGGGTCGACCGGGCAGAAGACCGCGCCGGCCTTCAGGACGGCGAGGAACGCCGCGACCGCCTCCGGGCCGCGTTCGAGGCAGACCGCGACCCGCGTCTCGGTCGCCGGCCGGACACCGGCGGCCACCAGCGCGTCCGCCAGCCGCTCGGCGCGCTCGCGCACCCGCGCGTACGTGAGCACGACACCGTCGGCACGGACGGCGACCGCGTCCGGTGTCGTGGCGGCCCAGGTCTCGAACCGTTCGAGCGGGTGCGTGCCCTCGGGCGTCGTCGTCCCCTCCCCGGCCAGCTCCCGCACCGAGGCGGACTCGGCGTGCGTGAGGATCGGGAGCTCGTCGATCGCCCGGTCCGGTGCGGCGGCGACGGCGTCCAGCAGCCGGAGGTAGTGACCCGCGATGCGCTCGGCGCTCGCCCGGTCGAACAGGGCCGTCCGGTGCTCCACCTCACCCGCGAGGGAGCCGTCGGCGCACCGGACGAGCTCGACGGTGAGCTCGAACTTCGCGCTCGGGCGGGGGACGGGGACCGGCCGCACCTCGAGGCCGCGCAGCGCGGGTCGCCGGTGGTCGGTGCCGAGGTAGGCGAACATGACGTCGAACAACGGGTTCTCGGCCGGGTTCCGGCCGGGGGCGGCCTCGGCCACCACCGCGTCGAACGGCAGCCGCCGGTGGTCCATGGCGGCCAGCACGGCGTCACGCACCCGGGTGAGCACGTCGGCGAAGGCCGGCCTGCCACCCAGGTCGGTGCGGATGACGATGGTGTTGACGAAGTACCCGATCACCTCGTCCAGCTCCGGGTGGTCCCGCCCCGACGCCGGGCTGCCCACGGCGACGTCCCGCCTGCCGGTGTAGCGGCCCAGCAGCACCTGGAAAGCCGCGAGGTGGAGCATGTAGTCCGTGACGCCGTGCCGCGCGGCGACGGTCCGCAGCCGGCCGGCGAGGTCCGCCGGGACGGTGAAGGCGACCACGTCACCCGCCGTGTCGCGGACCGTGCCGCGGGGCCGGTCGGTCGGCAGGTCCAGTCTCGTCAGCCCCGTGAGCCGTTCCCGCCAGAAGGTGCGTTCTCGCGCCGCGTCCTCGCCGCCGAGCCAGTCGTGCTGCCACGCGGCGAAGGCGCGGTACCGCGTGTCCGGCTCGTCGCGGCCGGGCAGCCCGTCGAGGTGCGCCGCGTACCGGCCCGCGAGTTCGTCGGCCAGGACCGACATGGACGGCTCGTCGCACGCGATGTGGTGGATGGTGAGGGCGAGGACGTGCTCGTCCGGCGCCGACCTGATCAGCAGGGCACGGAGCACGGGACCGCGGGCGAGGTCGAAGGCCGCGCGCAGCTGCTCCTCCACCAACTGGTCCCGCCGTGTCTCCCGGGCGTGGGGCGCGAGGCCGCTCAGGTCGTGCGGCGTGAGGTCGACCGGCTGTGGCGGATCGACCCGCGGCACCGGTTCGCCGTCGGTCTCGCCGCCGGTCTCGCCGTCGACGACGACGTACCGCGTCCGCAACACCTCGTGCCGCGCGACGACGTCCGACAGGGCGCGCGCCAGCGCCCGCTCGTCGAGGCGGCCGGTGAGCCGCACGGTCAGCGGTTCGTGGTAAGCGGTGTCGGCAGGGTCCACCTGGTTGAGGAACCACAGCCCTCGTTGCCCGGCCGACATGGGCGCCGGGACACCGGGAGGCAGCGGGGGCAGCCGGCTCGGCGGCCCCGAGCAAATGAGGCGTGCGACGCGTTCGAGCGTGCGGGCGGTGAACACCTGCGTGACCGTGAGCGATGTCCCGGTCGCGGCCGCCACCGCGACGACGAGGCGGGTGGCGTGGAGGGAGTCCCCACCGAGGTGGAGGAAGTCGTCGTGCCGGCCGACGGCGCGCACGCCGAGGATCTCGCCCCACAACCGCGCGAGCGTGCGCTCCGCGTCGTCGGCGGGCGCCTCGAACGGCTCGTCGAGGTGGTCCCGGGCGTCCGGTGCGGGCAGCGCCTCGCGGTCCACCTTGCCGTTGAGGGTGAGCGGCAGGCGGGGCAGCCAGTGGAAGTGTGCCGGGAACATGTAGTCGGGCAGCCGGCGCGCCAGGTGGTCGCGGAGCTCCGCCGCACCGGCCGGTGCCGCGCCGACGAGGTGGGCCACGAGGCGGCGGCGCCCGTCGTCGGTGGTGTACGGGTGGACGACGACCGCGTCGACCGCCGGGTGCTCGGCGAGGACGGCCTCGATCTCGCCGAGCTCGATCCGGTGCCCGTTCACCTTGACCTGGTGGTCGGCGCGGCCGAGGATCTCCACCCGCCCGGTCGGGAGCCGGCGGCCGAGGTCACCCGTCCGGTACAGCCGCGACCCGTCGTGCCACGGCACGAACCGCTGCGCCGTGAGCCCGGGCCTGCCCGCGTAGCCCCAGCCGAGCCCGGCCCCGCCGATGCACACCTCACCGGTGGCCCCCGGCGCCACGGGCCGCAGGTCGGGTCCGATGACGTCGACGTGCTCGTGGGAAAGCGGAGACCAGTCGGTGAGCTCACCGTCGGCGCCGAGCCTGGCGACCGCGGACCAGACGGTGGTCTCGGTGGGGCCGTACAGGTCCCACACGGGCAGACCGACCGCGGTGAAGCCGCGGGCGAGGTCGGGCGGCATCAGCTCGCCGCCGCACCACGCGCGGAAGCCCGCCCGGGGCACCCAGCCGTGCTCGAGGAGCATCCGCCACGTGGTGGGCGTGGCCTGCATGACCGTGGCGCCGGTGTCGTCCAGCAGCCGGCCGAGCGCGGCCGGGTCGGCCGCCTGGGCACGGGTCGCCACGACGACGGTCGCGCCGGCGACGAGGGGGAGGAACAGCTCGACCACCGAGATGTCGAACGCGACGGTGGTGACGGCGACGAACGTGTCGTCGGCGCTGAGCCCCGGCCGGCGGCGCATGGCCGCAACCAGGTGGGCCACGGCGCGGTGGGGGACCATGACGCCCTTGGGGCGTCCCGTCGAACCCGAGGTGTAGATGACGTAGGCGAGCCCCGTCGCGGACGGCATCGGGGGCAGCGGGCCGTCCTCGGCCCCCGGCGCCGGCACGCCGGTCAGCACCTCCGCCGCGCCGGAGTCGGCGAGGACGTAGGAGATGCGCTCCTCGGGGTGGCCGGGGTCCAGGGGGAGGTAGGCGAGTCCGGCGCGCAGCACGCCCAGCAGGGCCACGACGAGGTCGGTGCCCCGCACGACCCGGACGCCGACGACGTCGCCCGGCCGCAGACCGCGGCCGTGCAGCCGCCGCGCGAGCGCGGTCACCCGCCGGTCGAGGTCGGCGTAGGTGACGGCGCCGTCCCGGTCGCGCACCGCCACCGCGTGGGGGGCGCGTGCGGCGTGCGCCGCGACCAGTTCCGGCACCGTCGGCAGGTCTTCGGTCACGTGTTCGCCCTCCGGTTCGCGCTCGGCCCGGGCGGACCGAGGTGCCTGGCTGGGTCACGGTGGCTCATTAGCCGGTCAGTGCGCGGATCTGCCGGGACGGGTCGAGCACCGCCTCGACCCGGTCGATGGACCCGGCGCCGTACTCCTGCCTGATCGCGTCGAACGCCTCTTCGAGCGCCGCGTCGAACGCCGTGACCATCTCCGGCGTCATCGCGTGGTGCCCTTCCTCGGCGGTGCCGGGACGGGGGCGTCGAGCGCCACCCGCACGGACGCCGCGATGATCTCGAGTGCCTCGTCCACCTCCGCGTCGGTCACGGTCAGCGGTGGCAGCATCTTCACGACCTCGCCGTCCGGACCGGACGTCTCCATCAGCAGGCCGCGGGCGAACGCCGCGTCGCACACGGCGGCCGCCCGTGCTCCGTCGAGTACCAGGCCGTGCGCGAGGCCGCGGCCCCTCGTCGCCAGGCCCGCGCCGGGGTGGGCCTCGACGATGCCCCGCAGCGCCCTCGCCAGTCGCTCGCCCTTCGCCCTGGTCGTCTTCTCCAGCTCGTCGTCGCGCCAGTACGTACGCAACGCCGCGGTCGCGGTCACGAACGCGGGGTTGAACCCGCGGAACGTGCCGTTGTGCTCGCCCGGCCGCCACACGTCGAGCTCGGGCCGGACCAGCGTCAGTGCCAGGGGGAACCCGTAGCCGCCGATGGACTTGGACAGGCACACGATGTCCGGGACCACGCCCGCGTCCTCGAAGCTGAAGAAGGGTCCCGTGCGCCCGCACCCCATCTGCACGTCGTCCACGATCAGCAGGACCGCGTGCCGCCGGCACAGCCGCGCCAGTCCGCGCAACCAGTCCGTGCCCGCCACGTTGATGCCGCCCTCGCCCTGAACGGTCTCGACGATGACGGCCGCGGGGTGGTCGAACCCGCTGCCGTGGCTGGCGAGCATCCGCTCCAGGTAGTGCAGCTCCGTGCCGTCACCGAGGTGCCCGTCGAACGGCGCCGCCACGCCGGCGGTGAGCGGCAGCCCCGCCGCGTCGCGGTGCAGCCGGCTGCCGGACACCGAGAGGGCGCCGAGCGTGGCGCCGTGGAAGGCGTTGGTGAAGTGGACCACCGACGTCCGGCCGGTCACCTTGCGGGCGAGCTTCAGCGCCGCCTCGATCGCGTTCGTGCCGGCCGGTCCGGGGAAGACGACCTTGTGGTCCATGCCCCTCGGGACGAGGACCGTCTCGACGAGCGTCGCCAGCAGCTCACGGCGCGCGGTGGTGAACATGTCCAGCGCGTGCGTCACCCCGTCCTGCTCGATGTAGTCGAGCAGGACGCGCTTGAACAGCGGGTTGTTGTGCCCGTAGTTCAGTGCGCCGGCACCGGCGAAGAAGTCGAGGTAGGGCGTGCCGTCCTCGGCGAAGATCCGGCTACCCGACGCCCGGGCGAACACGACGGGCCACCGCCTGCTGTAGGAACGCACTTCCGACTCGAACCGCGCGAAGATGTCCAACCGAGTTCCGTTCGCAGCTAGGAGATGTAGGAGTAGTACGAGCGCAGCCCCGGCATGACCAGACCGCGCGGCGCGCGGCCCACCACGCCGAGCGCGAACAGCAGGTTGTAGCCCAGGTTGCGCACGGGCATGCCGTCGCGGACGGCGAGCAGGCCCTGCAGAGCGCTCCTGCGGTCGTGCCAGTCGATGTTGAACGACACCGACGAGCTCAGCGACGTCACCTTGTGCAGCGTGCCGGGCGGCATGTAGAGGAGGTCACCCGCCTCGACGACGCAGGTGCGCACCGTCGCCTCCCGGAAGTCCGGGTAGTGGTCGAGGTCGGGCGCCTCGGGGTCGACCGGGGACCACCGCCAGCCGGTCGGGTAGCACCTGGCGCGGTCGGCCGCGTCGACCATCACGAACTTCTTGCTGCCGTGCAGCTGGAAGAAGAGGTTCTGCGTCAGGAGCGTGTCGAAGTGCAGCGGCGTCAGCGCGCCGGACGGGCCGATGAAGAACTGGGTGAACTCCCACCACCGGTCCCGGAAGAACGGCGGGAAGTACTCGGTGGGGAATGGTTCGAGATCGGCACGAAGTGCCGGGATCATCGACAGCAGGGGCACGTCGTGGAGGTAGCCCGGCGGCTCGCCGGGGTCCTCGGTCCCGGCCGCGGCCACCTCCCACTCCCCGAGGCGTTCGGCGTAGTCGGACAACGTGGTCATCGCCGTGCGTCCCTCCGAGACCCGGCCCACCTTCAACCGGACCGCGAGGTGGGGGGCCACGGAGCCGAGGTGGGACGCCGACCAGGTCGACACCGCCGGCATGTCCGCGACCGCGCCCCGCATCACTACGGGCGCCCGGTTGACGTACTCGTCCCGGAACTGCGCCGGGGTCAGCCGGGGGCGGACGTCCACCGGCACCTGCCGTGCCGCTAGTGTCATGCGTCGTCTCCTAACGTCTCCCATGCCGGCTCCGCGCCGACCTCGACGACGGCGCAGCCGTAGCTGAAGCCGACGCCGTTGCCGCACAACGCGACCTTGTCGCCCGCGTGGACCTGTCCCGTCTCGAGCAGGTGCGTGAGACCGGCGAACTGGTCCCCGGTGCCGGTGTGCCCGACGGTCCGCCCCCAGTCCCAGGTCGTCTGCGACTCCTTGATGTCGAACTCCGCCAGCAGGCCCCGGTCGATCATCATGCGACCGACGTTGGCGAACACCCACCGGTTGACCCCGGCACTGTCCACCTCGGCCTCGTCGAGCGCCCTGGCGATGCTCTCGCGCCGCAGGGCCGACATCGCCTCGGTCATGGGCCTGAGCCTGCGGCGGTACTCGGCGAGGAATGCCGGACGGTCCGGGAAGGACGACGCGTCGAGGAGGCCGATGTCGCTGTGCCGGCCGTCACTGACGACCACGGTCGACAGGAGCCGTGCCACCCCGTCCCGTCGCGACAGGACGAGCGCGGTCGCTCCGTCGGCGTCCAGGTTGCCGGGGTCGGCGCGGTACCGCTCGCCACCGGACAGCTGGTGCCTGTCACTCGTCGCCAGCAGCACCGCGCTGTCCGGCGCCGCCGTCAGGTAGGCCGCCGAGAGCTCGAGCGCGGCCAGCGCGCCGTTGCAGGTCTGGCTCACCTCCAGCGCGGAAACCGTTGTGCCCACGACCTTTCCCTGCAGGTAGGCCGCCGGCACGATCCCTTCGGGACCCTCCGGGGTCGAGCTGACGTAGACCACGAGTGCGATGTCCGCCGGGGCCACACCGCAGCGGGACAGCGCGGTTCGTGCCGCCTCGACCGCCAGGTCCGCGGCCAGCCCACCCTCCGCGACGCACAGCGACCGGTAGCCGTGTGCCTCGTGGAAGTCCGGGTCGTAGCGCCCGTCGGCGACGGCGGCCGCGGTGTCCTCGCGGCGGCCCAGCGCCATCGCGCCGGCGTTGATGTGGATGCCACGCCACCTCATGTGTGTTCTCCCAGATGACGGCACGGTTCGACAGGCCGATCACCAACGATGGACAGTGCGATGAGTACGGTCGGGAGAGGACCGTCGTCGAGCGAGCCCGCGGGCCGCCGGTTCGTGCCGGGAGCGACGCTACCGCAACAACCCCGCCCCGGCGAGCCTTTTCGATCAATTGCAAACCACTACTCAGCGGAGTGGCCGCAATGGACGCTCCGTGCTCATGTGACTTGCTTGACAGCGGTCGGTGACCGCCCGTATGTTGAGTATCAACATCAATATCTCGGATTTGGTGAAACAGGGGAAATAAGCGGGTCCGGCGGTGCGCTGGTTATGCCACCGCACGGGAATCGCGCGTAATCTCAGCAGGTGTCTCGGGGAAAGGTCGCGAGCACATTGTTTGACGACGAATCCATTGATTTTCTCGTGGTGATCAACGACGAGGAGCAGTACTCCATCTGGCCCGCCCACCGCGAGCTGCCCAACGGGTGGCACGGGGTCGGGACGCCGCGGCCGCGCGAGGAGTGTCTCGACCACATCGAGCGCGTGTGGACCGACATGCGTCCCAAAAGCGTGCGGGAGGCCATGGAGCGGCAGGCCGCCGAGGCCTGAGACAGCCATTTTCCCAGGTCATCCTGTGTCGTTTCGCGACACGGGGGTCCTCGCGCGCCCTCGTCCGACACGAGCGCGCACCTGCCCCGAGGAGTGGTGATGATCCTGTCCCAGCTGGTCGACGCCGACGAGTTGAACTCCCTCTCGCCAGAGGAGCTGCGGGAGATGCTCGCCAGGCTGGACGACGAAGTCGTGTACGGCGCGGAAGGCGCGACCGCCGCCGCGGAAGAGGGGGAAACGCAGCCGAACAATGCGAAGTAGATTTGTGTTCATCTCGGTAAAATGAGAGGTCTTCGTTGTCGATGCAGCCGGGTCGTGCCGTCTCCGAAACCGCGAAGGCCGTGGTGTCCGAGGTTCTGCAACACATTTTCGAGCAATATCCGAATATCGCCCGCAGGGCGGGAAGACATGACTACGACGGACGCCTTCCCGAGGTGACCCCCCGTGCCGCGCACGATCTCGCGAAACTGCGCGCGGCGGTCCGCGCACAAGTGGACGGCCTGCCGGCCACGGCGGATCCGGAGCTGCGCGCCGACCTGGACGCGGCACTGGCCATCGCCGAGGAGGAACACTTCTGCCTGGCCGTGCTCGGCCAGGACCAGCTCGGACCGCGTGACTTCCTCGCGGAGACCGACGTCTCGGTGTACCTGAGGCGGCCCTACGCCCCCCTCGCGGAGCGGGTCGCGGCATGTGAGGCGCACCTGGCCGGCCTGCCCGCGTTCCTCGAGCAGGCGGCGGGCACGCTCGGGCGCCGCCTGCCGGCCGGCGACCGCATGCGGGCCACGGAACACGCGCGGGCGCAGGCGGTGAACCTGCCGGCGGCGGTCCGCCGCCTCGTGCGGGACCACCCGGAACACGACTCGGCGGCGCTCGCGCGGGCCGCGGCGGCAGCCGCGACAGCGTGCGCGGACTTCGCGAAGGCGGTCGCCGCCACCGCACCCACCAACGCGCTGCACGGTCCGGAGCTGCTCGGCGAGGTGCTGTCGGTCACCGCCGGTGTCGACCGCCCCGTGGCCGAACTCCTCGACGAGGCACAGCACGAGGTCGAGCGCGTCACCGCCGCACTCGACGCGGTCGTGGCGCGGCTGGGTCTCGGCGCGCGGGAGGAGGCGTACGCCCGCCTGGCCGGGCACGCCGCCGCCGAGCCGGTGCTGGACTCGCTGACCGCGATCATCGCGCGGGTCAGGGACTTCTGGGTCGCGGAGGACGTCCTGTCCGTGGACACCGGGACACCGCTCGAGCTGCGGGCCGGCGACGACGTCGCGGGCTCGGCACGGGTCGAGTTCGCGATCTCGCCGCCGCTGGAGGAGGTGCGCCAGCCGCACCTGCTCACCGTCCCCGAGCCGGCCGAGTCGGCGGGCGCCGGCCCCGACAGCATCCGCGGGCAGTACCTGAACGACCCCATGCTCGAGGTCATCGCGCTGCACGAGGTCTACGCCGGGCACTACGCCCACCTGGAGGCAGGCCTGCGCGGCGGCAGCCTGGTGCGCACCTGTGTCCCCTGGTTCCCGGCGTTCACGGAGGGATGGGCCCATTACGTGGAGGAACTGGCGGTGGAGCGGGGGATCGCCGACGGGCGCCCGGAGGTGGAGGTGGCGCAACTGCGCTCCGCGCTGGAGGCGGCCACCCGGCTGCTCGTGTGCCTGTCCGTGCACGCCGGGCGGTGGACGTTCGCCGAGGCGGCCGGCCAAGCGGCCCGGATCTGCGGCTGGTCACCCGCCAGGGCGGCACGCGAGGTCCTGGTCGTCGTCGCCGACCCGGCCGGCGCGATGTACACGCTCGGCAAGCTCCGCATCCGCGAGTGGCGACGGGAGGTGGCCGGGTCGCCCGGCGGCCTGCGGGCGTTCCACGACGGGCTCATGCGCTGCGGCAGCGCCCCGCTGCCCGCCGCGCTGCGGTACTGCCGGCAGACCCTCACCGGAGCGCTGTCGTGACCGGCGAAGCGCGTCGGCCCCGGCTCGGGGCCGACTTCCTCAAGCTGTGGTTCGGCCAGGGCGTGAGCCACTTCGGCTCCGAGATCTCCCTGCTCGCGATCCCCACCCTCGCGATCCTCGTGTACCACGCGACCCCGTTCCAGGCGAGCGTGATCGGCGCGCTCGAGGTCGCGCCGTTCACCCTGTTCTCGCTGCCGGCGGGACCGCTGGCGGACCGGCTGCCCAGGCGCGTCATCCTGATCGTCTGCGATGTCGGCCGGGCCGCGGCCGTCGGGCTGCTCGTGGTGACCTACTTCGCCGGCCTGCACCACATGTGGCTGATCTACTGCGTGTCCTTCCTGGTCGGCACCTTCACCGTGTTCTTCGACATCACGTTCATGTCCTTCGTGCCGCTCGTCGTCACCCCGGACCGCCTCCTCGGCGCGAACTCGACGCTGTCGGCGACCAAGTCGACGATGGGCACGGCGGGACCGAGCGCGGCCGGGCTGCTCATCCAGGCGTTCGGCCCGGTGCGGACCCTCCTGATCGACGCGGTGTCCTACCTGGTCTCGGCGGTGGCGATCCTGCTCGTGCGGGTCCGGCACGAGCGGCGGACCACCACCAGACTGCGGCTCGGCGTGCTGCTGCGGGAGATCAGGGAAGGGCTTGCCTACGTCTGGCAGAGCAAGGTGCTGGCGCGCGTCGCGCTGGTCAACGCCCTGTGCGACTTCGGCCAGTCGATCATCCAGGCCGTCTACCTGGTGTTCCTGTACAACTCGCTGCACCTGTCGCCGGGTGTGGTCGGGTTCGTGCTCGCCGTGTCCGGGGTGGCGTCGGTCGTCGGCGCGATGCTGCTGCCGAGGGTCGTGCGCCTGCTCGGCTTCGGCCGCACCCTCGCCGTCTCGATCCTGGTCGGGATGGGCGTCGAGCTGCTGACGCCGGTGGCGCTGCTGGGCCTCGCGGTCGGGGTCCTCATGGCCATCAACGCGGTCGGCGGGCTCACCAACGCCTGGTACGACGTCAACCAGCTCACCTACCGGCAGCGGATCACCCCCGACCACCTGCAGGGCCGCGTGCACGCGACCATGCGCATGACCTTCTCGGGGCCGCGGCCGTTCGGCTACCTCCTCGGCGGCGTGCTCGGCACGGCGGTCGGGGTGGCGACCACCATCTTCATCGGCGCGCTGGTGGCCACGCTCGGCGCGCTCGTGCTGTTCACCGGATCCGTGCTGCGCCTGCGCTCCATCGACGACGTCGAACCCGACTCGGCGGGCACCCCGGCGGAGACGACCACCCCCGAGACCACGACCACCCCCAAGACCACGACCACCCCGAAGTCCACGACCACACAGACGAGCTAGGGAGAAACGTCGTGATCGAGTCAACCGCGAGCGCGAACAGCTCGGCCTCCTCGGCGGTGCTCGCCGAGGACCAGTGGGTCACCATCCCCGGCGGGCCGTTCACCATGGGCGCCGACGACGTGCGCGAGGACGGCAAGCCGCTGGCGGCCTACCCGGCGCACCGGGTCGAGGTCGCGACGTTCCGCATCGCCAGGCACCCCGTGACCGTCGGGGACTTCGCCCGCTTCGTCGACGCGACCGGGTACACGACGTTCGCCGAGCGCGCCGGCCGCAGCTGGGTGTGGATCGGCGGCGAGGACACCACGACACCCGACCAGGACCACCTGTGGGTCCAGATCGACGGCACGTCCTGGCGGCACCCGCGCGGCCCGGCCTCGGACGTCGCGGACAAGGCGGACCACCCCGTCACCCACGTGGTCCTCGAGGACTGCCTCGCGTACTGCGAGTGGTCGGGCACCCGGCTGCCCACGGAGGCGGAGTGGGAGAAGGCCGCCCGCGGCACGGACGCACGCGTCTACCCGTGGGGCGACACGGCGCCGACGCCGACCGTGTGCAACCACAGCATGTTCACCGGCGACACCACGCCGGTCGGGCGGTTCCCCGGCGCGGCGGGGCCCTACGGGGTGGACGACATCGTCGGCAACGTGTGGGAGTGGACATCGTCCGGCTGGCATCCGTACCCGTTCGAACAGGACCGGCCGGCCAGGACGATCACCACCAGGTTCGGCACGTTCAAGCTGGGTGTCATCCGCGGTGCCTCCTTCTACAACAACTGCTCGCCCGGCGGCTGC
>NZ_JBJMIE010000793.1:0-5156 GCF_045807065.1 Actinophytocola sp.
AAACTCAATCCCAACAAGACGATCAACACATAAGTCCTCGTAGGTGGACTCCAACGCGTTACGCGCGCTGTCGAGGTGTTTCTGCGCGACGCCGATGAACAAGCAGTCGATGACCGTGAGCTGGGCGAGCCGGCTGGACATCGCCCCCGACCGGAACGTGGTCTCCCGAGCGGCCGTGGTCAGCACATGGTCGGCGACCTCGGAGATGGGGGAGCTGGGGAAGTTCGTCAGCGCCACGGTCGTCGCGCCGCGCTCCCGCGCCACCCGAAGCGCCTCCACGGTGTCCGCGGTGGCGCCGGTGTGCGAGATGCCGAAGGCGACATCGCCCTCGGACAGCACGGCGGCGGAGGTCAGCATGATGTGGGTGTCGCTCCACGCGAAGCAGACCCGGCCGATGCGGTGCAGCTTCTGCTGCAGGTCGGCGGCGACGAACGCGCTGGCGCCGACACCGTAGACGTCGACCCGGCCGGCCGAGGCCAGCGCGTCGACAACTGTCTGGAGGACCTCGGTGTCGAGCTGCGCGGCGGTCTCCTCGACCGCACGCGCGTCGGCGAAGGTGACCTTGCCGACGACCGTGGCGATGTCGTCGTCGGGGGAGATCTCGCCCCCCAGGTCACGCTCCGCGTGCGCCTCGGAACGGGCGGTGTCCGCGGCCAGGGCGATCCGCAGCTCGGGGTAGCCGCCGACGCCGATGGCCTTGCAGAAACGGGTGACGGTCGTCTCGCTGGTACCCGCCGCCTCGGCCACCTCGGTGATGCTGCGGCGCGCCACGGTGGACGGGCTGTCGAGGACAACCTTCGCGACGCGCTGCTCGGCGCGGGCCAGACCGGGCAGAAGAGACCGGATTCGGACCAGCGGACTTGACTCAGTGTGTTGTGTGGTCATGGCACTCGCGCTCACGTGGGAAACTTACTAACAGGCGTATGGAAACGACAAGGTGGCGAGCGTCGTCTGTAGACAACGCTACCTAAGTCCGGGCAAAACTTCAGGGTGCGGTTCTGTTGGGTGCAACATCGGAATCGACGATGTCCCACACCTTGTTAGCGCCCCGCGCCGAACTTCACCCTCATCGTGATCTACGTTGCCAGCCTTCTGGGTGGAGTTTGTAAGGTTCTTTCTCACCGTTGAGGAGTGTCCGACCACGTTGCGTGACTTCGATCTCATCGAGGTTCACACCGCGCCCGGTGTAGCGAGCGTCGGTAACGAACCGCCAGCGCAGCGTGATCTCCGCTGCGTAAGGTAATTGAGCCTCGGCCCGCCACCACGTTCGGTGCCCGTTGCCGGAGAGCGAATCGACCACTCCGTCCGGTGCGCCGTGGCCCCGGACCGAGAGTGGCACCACCGCCCACGTAACTCCATCGGTGCTTGCCTCGAATACCAGCCGATCCGTGCGCTCCGTGTCCACAAAGACGCCGAAGTTCACCCGAACGGGTCCAGTTGGGTGAAGCTCGACCGTCGTCAGCGACGCTGCGGAGGCGTCTCCCAGGCCTGAGTACCAGGAGTCCCGACCTTCAAGTGGTCTGACCGCGAGTGCCTTCGCCAGACCTGTGCACAGCGTCTCCCGCGCGATGTTGATCGAGCCCCGGTTGCGGTTCGGGTGCACGCGGTTGGTCAGCAGGATCGCGAACGACCGCGATGCCGGGTCGATGACCACGTCGGTGCCCGTGAAGCCGGTGTGCCCGGCCGTGCGCGGTCCGGCCAGCCCACCCATGTACCACATCTGGTTCAGCTCGAACCCCAACCCGTGGTCCTGACCTGGGAAGTTGGCGTTGTGGTTGGTCAGCATCGCCGTGACCGTCTCGGGCCGCAGGATCCGCTTGCCCTTGTACGTGCCGCCGTTGAGGATCGTCTGGGCGAGGATGGCCATGTCGTTGGCCGTCGAGAACACGCCGGCGTGCCCCGCGACCCCGCCGAGCGACCAGGAGTTCTCGTCGTGCACGGAGCCGCGGACCATGCCGCGTGGCGGCGCGGCCTCGTACTCCGTGGCCGCGATCCGGTCCAGCTTCGAGGCCGGCGGGTTGTAGCCGGTGTCGACCATGCCCAGCGGCCCGGTGATCCGCTCGGCCACCACCTGGTCCAGCTTCTTGCCGGTCAGCCGTTCGACCATCACGCCGAGGGTGATGAGGTTCAGGTCGGAGTACTCGTAGACCGTGCCCGGCGGGTTGTGCGGCGCGAGGTCCATCACGGCCTTGATCCGCGACGGGATGTCCGGGTAGTCACGCCACAGCGGGATCCACGACACCAGCCCGGAGGTGTGCGTGAGCAGCTGCGCGACGGTGATCGACTCCTTGCCGTTCACCCCGAACTCCGGCAGGTAGGTCGCGACCGGACTGGCCGTGTCGACCTTGCCGGCCTCGACCAGCTGCATCACCGCGATCGAGGTGAACAGCTTCGACACCGAGGCCATGTCGAAGATCGTGTCGGGCCGCATCGGGACCTTCTGGTCCTCGGGTAACTCCGTGCCGGCGGCGTCGGCGTAGCGGACCGCGTACCCGGCCTGGTGCCGGCTGACCACGACGCCGTCGTGCGCCAGCAGGGTGACCGCGCCCGAGTACAGCGGCACGGTCAGCTTCGGGTCGTAGTTCTTCGTGGTCCATCCGTCGATCTTGCTGAGGGCCGCGTCGATGGGCGCCGGGTCGAGACCGGCGGACTCCGGCGAGCCGTTCCGCAGGACGGCGTGTGCGTATCCCGTCTGCGGCTGGTCGAACCGCCCGTGCGTCGAACCGTGGGGCGCGGCGGCGCTCAGGCCGGCTCCCGCGGTCATGACCAGCACCGATACCAGAACTGTGACCCGCGCGACTCTGGACATGGCCCCCTCTTCACCGGTAGATCAGGTATTTCTCCCGTAGCTTCGCGAACGCGGCCAGCTCCTCGCGCCACGCGTCCGTCACCTGCTCGACGCTCGCACCGGCGTCCACCATCGTGCGTAACCGGGCCGAGCCGGACAGCTTGTCGATGTAGTTGTCCGACCGCCACGCGAACACGTCCGGGTGAACTTGCTTGGCGGTGACGAGCATGGTGACAGCCGTGCGAATCGCCTGGAGGCGCCGCTCGTCGGTGATGTGCACCTGCACGCCACCGCATGTCTGGTTGACCCACTTGTTGAACGTCGGCACGAAGTACGCCTCGCGGAACCGCACCCCGGGCAGCTTCGCCCGGTTGAGCGCCTCCGCCCAGCGCCAGTCGACCCCGGGCGCACCGATGATCTCGAACGGCCGGGTGGTGCCGCGGCCCTCGGAGAAGACGGTGCCCTCGAACAGGCATGTGCCGGGGTAGAGGAGCGCGGTCTCCGAGGTCGGCACGTTCGGGCTCGGCATGATCCAGGGCAGGCCCGTGTCGGAGAACAGGTCGTCGCGGCGCCAGCCCTTGAGCTTGACCACCTCGAGGCTCCTCAGCCGCCCGCCCGCGTCGGCCTGCAGGAACTCGCCGTCGTACAGCCTGGCCAGCTCACCCATCGTCATGCCGTGCTGCTGCGCGATCGGCTTCTTGCCGACGCCCGACGAGAACGCCGGGTCCAGCACCGGCCCGTACGGCCGGCCGCCGACCGGGTTGGGCCGGTCGAGCACCACGACGTCGATACCGGTCAGCACCGCGGCGTGCATGGCGTTGTAGAGCGACCAGATGTAGGTGTAGAAGCGGGCGCCGGCGTCCGCGATGTCGAACACCAGCAGGTCGATGCCGGCCCTGGTGAACTGGTCGGCGATCCGCGCGGCGGTGAGCGTGTAGGTGTCGAACACCGGGACCTGCGTGCGCGGGTCCAGGTAGTTGCCCTCGGAGCCGCCAGCCTGGGCCGTGCCGCGGAACCCGTGCTCGGGACCGAACACGGCGGTCGGCCGCACACCGGCGGCCACCATCGAGTCGATGATGTGCGTCTCGTCGCGCAGCACACCCGTCGGGTTGGTCAGCACGCCCACCTTGCGACCGCGGAACTTGGCCCACCTCGCGGCGGCCAGGGTGTCGGCGCCGGGCGTCGTGCCGCGTTGGCCGCCGCCGCCCGGACCGGCACCGCGTGGCTCCGCGGCGGCGGCACCGGTGGTGACCAGCGGGGCGGCCATGGCCGAGGCCATGAGGAAGTTTCGGCGGTCCATGCCGCGACGGTCCTTGCTCACCATGTCAGTCCGGTCCCGAAGGGGTAGAGGGTGGTCGTCGTGCCGCCGACCGGGATGTCCACGGGCAGCTTGCCGGCGGGGTGGATCTCGCCGAGCAGGACCTTGGCCAGCGACTCCATGGACATCGCGCGCCAGCTGTAGGTGGCGACCCAGGTCGGCGCGTCGACGTAACCCGCGTCGTACGGGATCTGCGACGCGACCGCGATCACGGGTTTGCCGGTGGCGAGCAGCGCGGACACCAGGTTCCGCTGGTTGACCCGGTCCTTCAGGTTGTTGGTCAGGACGATCACCAGGTCGGACGTGTTGGCTGCCGCCACCGCGCCGTTGATCGTCGCGGCGCTGGGGCTCGAGCCGGTGGCCAGGGCCGTGGCCGTGGCGCCGCGCCGGTTGAGGCTGTCGGCGAGCCACTGGGGGCTGCGGGCCGTGGACACCGTGTCGCCGATGCCCGTGACCAGCACCTTGCCCGGGTTGCCGGGCAGCGGCAGGAGCCCGGCGTTGTTGCGCACGACGGTCGTGGTGCGGTCGCTGATCTGCTGGATCGCGGCGACGTGGTCGGAGGTGCCGACCCGCTGGGTGATCTTGCTCTCGTCGGCGAACGGCGCGATCAGGATGCCGCGCTTGACCTTGAGCGTGAGGATCCGCAGCACGCTGGAGTCGATCCGCTTCTCGGTCAACCGGCCGCTGCGCACGGCCGCCTTGACCGAGTCGAGCGCGAGCTGCAGGTGCGGCGGCATCAGGAGCTGGTCGACGCCCGCCTCGAGCGCCATCACCGGGATCTCGGCCTCGGGGAAGACGTTGGCGCCGCCCATGCCCAGGGAGTCGGTGACGATCACGCCGCGGTACTTGAGCTCGTTGCGCAGCAGGTCGGTCATGATGTGCCTGGACAGCGTGGCCGGCACGCCGGACGGGTCGAGGCTGGGCACCTGGATGTGCGCGGTCATGATCGAGTCGATGCCGGCGGCGATGGCGGCCTTGAACGGCGGCAGGTCGATGGCGCGCCACTGGGCCTCGGTACGCCCGATGTTCGGCAGGCCGGTGTGGCTGTCG
>NZ_JBJMIE010000794.1:0-5936 GCF_045807065.1 Actinophytocola sp.
CTCCAGGCGGTCGGCGTTGAGGCTGCAGACGCCGTTGGCGTTCTGCAGGGTGCCGCGGATGAGGAGCGCGTTGGCGTCGCGGGCCAGTTGGCGGTAGCGGGCCCACAGGCCCGGGCTGCACACGATGTTGAGCATGCCGGTCTCGTCCTCGAGGTTGAGGAACGTGATGCCGCCGGCGGTGGCGGGGCGTTGGCGGTGGGTGACGGCGCCGCCGACGAGGATGCGGGTGCCGTCCGGCACGTCGGGGACGGCGGCGGTGGGTAGTGCGCCGAGCTCGTCGAGGTGGGCGCGGAGGAACTCGACCGGGTGGCGGTCGGGGGTGATGCCGGTCGCCCAGACGTCGGCGGCGGCGAGTTCGATGGCGGTCATGCCGGGGAGGGCGGGGGCCTGGCCGGCGGTGGCGGTGCCGGGGAGGTAGTGGGGGCGGTCGCGGGCGACGGCGCCCGCGGTCCACAGGGCCTGGCGGCGGTCGGTGCCGAAGGCGGTGAAGGCGCCGCCGGTGGCGAGGGCTTCGAGCTGTGGCTCGGTGAGGGTGGTGCGGCGGCCCAGGTCCTCCATGTCGCGGAAGGGGCCGTGGGTGTCGCGTTCCCGCACGAGCGCGTCGGCGGTGCCCAGGTTGCGGACGGCGTCCAGACCCAGGCGGACGGCGACACCGCCGGTGCTGTCCTGGTCGGGTTCGAGGGTGGCGTGGGTGGTGCTGCGGTTGATGTCCGGGCCGTGCACGACCACGCCGTGGCGGCGGGCGTCGGCGACGAGGGACTGCGGTGAGTAGAAGCCCATGGGTTGGGCGCGGAGCAGCCCGGCGCAGAAGGCCGCGGGGTGGTACAGCTTGAGGTAGGCCGAGACGTACACCAACAGGGCGAAGCTCATGGAGTGGGCCTCGGGGAAGCCGTAGCCGGAGAAGGCCTCGATCTGCCCGTAGATCTTGTCGGCCAGCGCGCCGGTGATGCCGTTCGCGGCGGCGCCGGTGTAGAAGCGTTCCCGCAGGCGGACCATCTTCGTCCGGGACCGCTTGGCGCCCATGGCTCTGCGGAGCTGGTCGGCCTCGGTGGGGGTGAAGTCGGCGACGTCGACGGCCATCTGCATGACCTGTTCCTGGAACAGCGGCACACCGAGCGTGCGGTCGAGCGCGCCGCCGAGCTTCGGGTGCGCGTGCTGCCAGGGTTCGCCGTTGCGGCGGCGGATGTAGGGGTGCACGGAGCCGCCCTGGATGGGGCCGGGGCGGATCAGCGCCACCTCGACGACGAGGTCGTAGAACTCGCGCGGCCGAAGGCGCGGGAGGGTGGCGAGCTGGGCGCGACTCTCCACCTGGAACACGCCGACCGCGTCGGCGGCGCACAGCATGTCGTAGACGGCCGGGTCGGCGAGGTCGAGCCGGGCGATGTCGACCTCGACGCCCTGGTGTTCGCGGACGAGGTCGACGGTGTAGTGGATGGCCGAGAGCATGCCGAGGCCGAGCAGGTCGAACTTGACCAGGCCGATGGCCGCGCAGTCGTCCTTGTCCCACTGCAGCACGGTCCGGTCCTTCATCCGCGCGTGCTCCACCGGCACCACCTCGGAGACGGGACGGTCGCAGATGACCATGCCCCCGGAGTGGATGCCGAGGTGCCGGGGCGCGTCGCCGATCCGCGCGGCGAAGGCGAGGACGTCGTCGGGGATCGGGTGCTCCTCGCCGGGGTCGACCTTGGCGACGGGACCCCAGCGGTCGATCTGGCGGGCCCACGCGTCCTGCTGCCCGGTCGAGTAGCCGAGTGCCTTGGCCATGTCCCGCACCGCGGACTTCGCCCGGTAGGTGATGACGTTCGCGACCTGGGCGGCGTGGCGGCGGCCGTGCTTGGCGTAGACGTACTGGATGGCCTCCTCCCGCCGGTCGGACTCGATGTCGACGTCGATGTCCGGTGGCCCGTCGCGTTCCGGGGCGAGGAACCGTTCGAAGAGCAGGTTCCAGCGGACGGGGTCTGCGTTGGTGATGCCGAGTGCGTAGCAGACGGCGGAGTTCGCCGCCGAGCCGCGGCCCTGGGCGTAGATGTCGTTGCGGCGGCAGAAGTCCACGATGTCCCACACCACGAGGAAGTAGCCGGGGAAGTTCAGCTCCTCGATGATCGCCAGCTCGTGGCCGAGCTGTGCGTAGGCCTTGGGGTTGTCGTGCCGGGAGCCGTAGCGGCGGGCGGCGCCCGTCCAGGTGAGGTGGCGCAGGTAGGTCACCTCCGTGTGCCCGGGCGGCACGGGGAAGGGCGGCAGCTCGGGTGCGACGAGCTTCAGGTCGAAGGCGCATTCGAGGCCGAGCAGCGCCGCCTGCTGCACCACCCCGCCGTAGCGGCCGAACACCCGCGCCAGTTCCGCCCCGCTGCGCAGGAACGCCAGCGGCGCGGGCGGCAGCCACCCGTCCATGTCCTCCACGTTGCTCCGGGCCCGGACCGCCGCGATCGCGGCGGCGAGCCGGCCCTGCGCGGGTTGTGCGTAGTGCACGTTGTTGCTCGCGATCACCGGCACGCGCAGCTCCTGCCCGATCGCGTGGAGCACGTCGTTGCGGGCCGAGTCCTCGGGGAGCTGGTGGTCGGTCAGCTCGACCGCGACGTGGTCGCGGCCGAACCAGTCCCGCAACCGGTAGACCTCCGCGTAGGCCGCGTCCGGTCCGCCGGCCGCGAGTGCCTGCCGCACGGCACCTTTGCGGCAGCCGGACAGCACCACCGCGTGCCCACGCAGCTCCTCGACCACCTCGTCGAGGTCGTAGACCGGGCGGCCCTTCTCGCCGCCGCGGAGGTGGGCGTTGCTGATCACCCGGCACAACCGCCGGTAGCCGGTCAGCTCCCGCGCCAGCACGAGCAGGTGCTGCCCGGCGGGGTCGCGCACCCCGTTCTGCGGACCGGGCAGGTCCAGCGACAGCTCCGACCCGAACACCGTCCGCACACCCAACTCGCGCGCGGCCTCGGCGAACCGCACCACCCCGTACATCCCGTCGTGGTCGGTGAGCGCGATCGCGTCCAGGCCGGCGCGGGCGGCCTCCTCCACCAGCTCCTCGGGATGGCTGGCGCCGTCGAGGAAGCTGAAGTTCGAGTGCACGTGCAGCTCCGCGTACGGCACCCGCTTGCCGGCACCGCACAGGTCGTCGCTCATGAACCGGCCGGCCAGGTCCCGCGGCGGCCCCGCGTACCCCTCCCGGCGCCGCGACCACGCCGGGCTGTCCCCACCATCCCCGGCCGGCGCGCTCACCTGGCCGGAGAACGCCCGTTCCAGCTCCGTCCAGCGACCACGGCTGTTGAAACCCACGACAACCCTCGTTCCCCACGGACCCGGCCGCCGCGGGGAAGACGGCGTTCGAACGCTTGTTCATGAGTATCAAGTGGACAGAAGATCGAGTCAAGCCGAGTCCCGGCGGTTGCCGGCTTCGTCACAGATCAACTTCGGCTTCCGGCGCCGGCAGTGCCCGTGACGTGCGACGATGCCGATGAGTCGAACGCTTGTGCACCGGAGGTGGATGACCTAGGCTCGGGGGGCTGTCTGTCCACATCGAACTGAGCGCGGGAGGGGTTCGTGACGGCCGAGCAGAGCCGAACGTGCGCGAAGTGCGGCGAGCGACCGCCGGGGGAAGGCGGGGTGCTGTGCCCGACGTGTGCGCGGGAAATCGAGGAGCGGATGGCCGGCTACTGGCACCAGGACGGCGACGAGCCGGCTGAGCAGACCTAAGTGGACTTCGGGAGCCGGCGCGGGCTGGCTCGCCGGGAGCGAAGATCGACGTCGTGCGCAAGGTGGTCAGGCGGATCGATGCTGTGATGACCCTTTGGGGTTTGCTGTGCTGGCATCGGTCGCCAAGTCGGTGCTGTCCATTGTGGATATGCTGCCGCCCCGCGCCGTCGGAGGCGCCGTCGGAGACCGTGGTCCGCGTGAGGTGCCGTTGCTGCCGGGTGAGCCGTCCGCGCCGGGATCTTTCCCATCGATCGGTTCACCGGTAAAGCCGTTTGGTTCAAGATCCCAGAAGTGGTCACCTTCGGTGATAGGCACCTGCTCGAACGGGTCCCCGGCCGACGCGCCCGTGTGGACGGGCTGGCCGTGTCGACGTTGCGTGAAAGGCTTTCAGCCGGCCGAGTTCGTGAAACGACCTATCCGGGTTGTGCGTTGTCGCTGATGTTTACTCGTCTCCCGGCGAGCTGACACGATCCCCTCACAGTATGAGGGATTCCGGAGGTCGCCTTGAGTCTGCAACGCGTGATTACCGATGACCAGGATCTGCAGATCGCTCCCGTGTTCGCGCAGCGGATCAGTGAGGACGTCGTCCCCAAGGGGCGGTTGCCCGAGAACCCGATGCCCGCGAGTGTGGCGGCGGGCATCGTGCGGTCCCGGTTGTTGCTCGACGGGCGGGCGGCGCTCAACCTCGCCACGTTCTGCACCACGGCCGCCGAGCCGGAGTTGGAGCGGATCTACGCCGAGACCGCCCCGATCAACCTCATGAACCGGGAGGAGTACCCGGCCAGCTCGCACATCGAGCAGGAGTGCATCAACGCGCTCGCGAACCTCTGGCACGACGACGACGGCCGGTTCGTCGGCTGCTCCACGAGCGGCAGCTCCGAGGCGGCCATGCTCGCCGGGCTGGCCATGCTCCGCCGCTGGCGGGAGCGGGGTGGCAACGGCCGGCCGAACATGGTGTTCGGCACGCACGTGCACGTCTGCTGGCCGAAGTTCTGCAACTACTGGGACGTCGACGCGCGGATGGTGCCGCTCGCCGAAGGCCGCACGACCCTGGACCCGGCACTGACCGCGGCGGCCGTCGACGAGAACACGATCGGTGTCGTCGCGGTGCTGGGCAGTACCCAGGACGGGCGCTACGACCCGGTCGCGGAGATCGCGGCCGCCCTCGACGGTGTGGCCGCGGACCGGGGCGTCGACGTGCCGCTGCACGTGGACGCGGCGAGCGGTGGGTTCGTCGCACCCTTCCTCGACATGGACATCGCCTGGGACTTCGCGTTGCCGCGGGTGGTGTCGATCAACGCGTCCGGGCACAAGTTCGGGTTGGTGTACCCCGGTTCCGGCTGGTGCCTGTGGCGCGACCCCGAGTACCTGCCCGACTCGCTGATCTTCGACTGCAACGTGCTCGGCGGCCACCACCCGACGTTCACCCTGAACTTCTCGCGCCCGGCCTCGGGGGTGATCGCCCAGTACTACCAGTTCCTGCGCAACGGGCTCGCCGGCTACCAGCTGGTCGCCCAGCGCTGCCAGGAGGTGGCCCGGTACATCGCGAAGGGCGTCGCGGCCATCGGCCCCTACGAGGTCATCAGCGACGGCGAGGACCTGCCGGTCGTCGCCTTGCGCCTGCGTGACCCGGAGGCGGTCGGCTTCACCGTCTACCACCTGTCCGAGGCGCTCAAGGCCGACGGCTGGCACGTGCCCGCGTACAGCCTCCCGCCGAACCTGGAGCACGTGGACGTCATCCGCGTGGTGTGCCGGCAGGGCTTCACGCTCGACCTCGCGGCGAGGTTCCTCGAGAGCCTCGCCAAGCACACCGAACGGCTGGCCGGCCACCCGTACCCCCTGCCCGAGGTGTCGACCGTGCTGACGTTCGCCGACTGACCCGTGGTCACGCTCGCGGAGCTGGAGAACGACCCCAACCCCGGCTACGCCCGGCTGCGCGGCACCGATCCGGTCACCTGGCTGCCGGAGGTCCGCCAGTGGCTGGTGACCCGGTGGTGCGACGTCCACACCGTCCTCACCGACGCCGAGCGGTTCACCACCGAGCAGCCGGGATCGCCGATGCTCGGCCTGTGCGGCGGCACCCCCCTGCTGATGCGGGAGGGTGCGTCCCACGAGGACGTGCGGGAGGCGTTCCGGCACGACTTCGACGCCCACCGGGTGACCGACTTCGTCGACACGGTCGCGCGGCCGGTCGCGTGCCGGATCGCCGACGAGGTCCTCGCGTCCGGTCGAGCCGACCTGGCCGCGGA
>NZ_JBJMIE010000795.1:0-4078 GCF_045807065.1 Actinophytocola sp.
GCTCGCCGGCTCACCACCGCGGACGGCACGGTCGTCGCCGAAGGGGACATCATCTCGGTCGACGGCACCGCCGGGAAGGTCTACGTCGGCGAGTTGGACGTCGTGCCGTCCCCGGTCGTGGACTACTTCGAGGGCCGTCGCCCACCCGAGCGCGACGACCTCCTGCGGGCCGTGGACCGGATCATCACCCACGCCGACCGCAGCGCCCGGCTGGAGGTGCGCGCCAACGCCGACACCCCGACCGACGCGCACCGGGCCCGCCTGCTCGGCGCCAGCGGCATCGGGCTCGTCCGTACCGAGCACATGTTCCTCGGCGACCGGCGGGTGCTCGTCGAGCGGCTGGTCCTGGCCGACACCGAAGCCGACCGCGAGGACGCGCTGGCCGCCCTGCTTCCGTTGCAGCGCGCCGACTTCACCAAGATCCTCGAGGAGATGGACGGCCTGCCGGTCACCATTCGCCTGCTCGACCCGCCCCTGCACGAGTTCCTGCCCGACCGCACCGAGCTGACCGCCCGGGTCGCCGTCGCGAAAGCACTCGGCCGGCCCGACGGGGTCGCGGAGGAACTGCTGCGCGCGGTCGACCGCCTGCACGAGGAGAACCCGATGCTCGGTACGCGGGGCGTTCGGCTCGGACTGGTGATCCCGGGCCTGTACGACCTGCAGGTGCGGGCGATCGCCGAGGCCGCGGCGGCCCGGATCCTCGCCTATGGCGACCCGCGGATGGAGATCATGATCCCGCTCGTCGGCGACGTGCGGGAGCTGTCGATCACGGCGGCGCGGGCCCGGGAGGTCGTCACCGAGGTGGCCGTCGCGGCCGGGGTGGACATCCCGTACGAGATCGGCTCGATGATCGAGCTGCCCCGCGCGGCGCTCACCGCCGGCCGCATCGCCGAGACGGCGCGGTTCTTCTCCTTCGGCACGAACGACCTCACGCAGACGACGTGGGGCTTCTCCCGCGACGACGTGGAAAGGTCGTTCTTCCCCGTGTATGTGGAGAAGGGGGTGTTCGACGTGTCGCCGTTCGAGACCATCGACCGCGACGGTGTCGGCCGGCTGGTCGCGTTCGCGGCCTGGGAGGGTCGGGTCACCCGGCCCGACCTCGAGCTCGGTGTGTGCGGCGAGCACGGTGGCGACCCGGCGTCGATCCACTTCTTCCACGACATCGGTCTCGACTACGTGTCCTGCTCGCCGTTCCGCGTCCCCGTGGCCCGCCTCGAGGCCGGCCGCGCCGCGGTGGGCGAGACCGCCACCGACACCCGTTAGGAGGACGGGGTGCACATCGTGGTCGGGGTGGACGGCTCCTGCCCGGCAGTGCAGGCGACGCACTGGGCCGGCCCGCGAGGCCACCCGGCGCGACGCCGACCGGCGGCTGGTGCACGTCCGGCAGCTCCTCCTGCTGCTGCCGACCAACCTGTAAACCTGGGGGCAACAAGTGGCTCGGCGCCGCCCGCGGCGCCGCGGCATCGGTCGCGCCGGCCGTTTGGCCGTGCTGTCCACAGTGCACCACTGCCTCGCGGACGGCATCTCCGGCACCCACCTGCTCGCCGCGATGTTCGCCCCGTCCCACCCCGAGCCACGGCCGAGCACCGGCACACTGCTCCGCGACGCGCTCGGCGAGACCACCACGAACAGTCGAGATGAGGAGGAGCCATGCGCAAGATCGCCGAAATCGCGGCGGAGTTCCTTGCCACCAAACGGATCGCGATCACCGGCGTGTCACGCGACCCGGCCGGGCACGGCGGCAACGTCGTGCACCAGCGACTCCGGGAACGCGGCTACGAGGTGTTCGCGGTCAACCCGAACGCGGACGAGATCGCCGGCGAGAAGTGCTACCACGACCTGAAGTCCATCCCGGGTGGGGTGACCGCGGTGGTGATCGCGACCCGGCCGGAGGCCGCGGAGGACACCATGCGCGAGTGCGTCGAGCTGGGCGTGAAGTACGTGTGGATGCACCGCTCGTTCGGCCCCGGCAGCGTCTCACCCGCCGCGACCGAGTACGGCCGCGCACACGGCACCACGGTCATCGACGGCGGCTGCCCGCTCATGTTTCCGCCGGCCTCGGACCCTGGCCACCGACTGATGCGGTGGATGTGCCGGCCGCCAAGCAAGGTCTAGTCCAAGGCCGTGAAGTTGACGGGTGGGTGTGGCTGTCCAGCGGCTGAGACAGGCAACGGAGTTCCTGCTCTGCGTCGAACCGGGCGGACAACCGCACCGGCGAACTCCTGGTGACCACGGCCTTCTCCTGCCGGCGTCCCTGCCTCCACCGTCGGCCACCCCGCGGGGGCCCGACAGGGCCGGTGGGATGTGGCGGACGGGCCTTTGGTCACGTCGAGCAGGGAACAACAGCCCTCGCAGACCGCGTCCGCGGGCACGAAGGTGGTGGCATGGCAAGCGTTAGTCGAGGAGGCCGAACGATGAAGGAGCACAAGCCGGACCAGCACACGGTGCCCGGCCCGAGCTGAGAGGTTGACCTCCATGGAAACCCTCCTGCGGTACGTCCTCCTCGGTGCGGCCGCGTGCTTCGTGCTGGGCCTGCACCTGATGAACTCCCCGGCGACCGCGCGGCGGGGCAACCTGCTCTCCGCCTGCGCCATGGCCACCGCGGTGGTCGCCACCGCGATCCTGCTGGCACAGCGGGGAAGCATCACGCTCGCCGGCTGGGGCGTGTTGTTCTCCGCCGGTATCCTCGGTTCCGCGATCGGGCTCCACCTGGCGCGGACCGTGCGGATGACCGCCATGCCCCAACTGGTGAGCTTGTTCAACGCCGTCGGCGGCGGTGCCGCGGCCCTGATCGCGATCACCGAGTTTCTGCGCCACCTCACCGATCCCGAGGTCAGCGTGCCGGGCGCGGTCGACATCCTCATCGGCGCGGTCACGTTCTCCGGTTCGCTCGTCGCCGCGGGCAAGCTGCAGGGCGTCGTGCCGAGCCGGCCGATCGTGTTCCCCGCCGTGAGAGCCGCGAACGTCCTGCTGGGACTCGCGTTCGCCGGCGCGGCGGCCTGGCTGGTCGTCGACCCGGGCAGCGGGATCGCGCTCGCGCTGCTCGTCGTGGCCGCGTTGGCCTTCGGGGTGACCATGGTCCTGCCGATCGGCGGCGCGGACATGCCGGTGGTCATCTCGCTGCTGAACGCGTTGACGGGCACGGCGGTGGCCATGGCCGGCTTCGTCCTCGGTGAGCTGGCGCTCATCATCGCGGGGGCGCTGGTCGGCGCGTCCGGTGGCATCCTCACCAAACTCATGGCCGACGCCATGAACCGGTCCATCGTGAACATCATCGTCGGCGGCTTCGGCACCGGTGACAGCGCGGCGCCGGCCGGACCCGCGGGCGACGTGAGCGTCCGCGCCGTCACCGCGGACGACGTCGCCGTTCAGCTCGCCTACGCCAGCAAGGTGATCGTGGTGCCCGGCTACGGTCTCGCCGCCGCGCAGGCGCAACACGAGCTGGCCAGACTCGGCCAGTTGCTCGAGGACCTCAAGATCGACGTCAGCTACGCCATCCACCCGGTCGCCGGCCGCATGCCCGGCCACATGGACGTGCTCCTCGCCGAGGCCAACGTGCCCTACCCGCGGCTGAAGGAACTGGAGGAGGTCAACCCCGAGTTCGGCCAGGCGGACGTCGCGCTGGTCATCGGCGCGAACGACGTCACCAACCCGGCCGCCCGCCGCCCCGGCAACGCCATCTCCGGCATGCCGATTCTCGACGTGGACAAGGCCAAGAGCGTCGTGGTCGTCAAACGGTCGATGGGCCACGGCTACGCCGGCATCGACAACGAGCTGTACACCAACCCGAAGACCGGCATGCTCTTCACCGACGCCAAGAAAGGGCTCACCGACCTGATCGCGAACATCCGCACACTCGTCACCTGAGACGCCACACATTGTGGACGGACCAGCGAACAGCTGATCCGTCCACAGTTGTGCGTCACCGGTTCCCGACGAAGTGCAGCGCGGTGGCCACCAAACCGACCACGATCGCGACCACGAAGACGTGATCTGCGTGTCATCGCCCATCGCCTCCCCGCGTGGAGATCCCCGCCTCTACCGTGCCCCCACTGACGGCGCCGTCGGTCCCGGCCAC
>NZ_JBJMIE010000796.1:0-6740 GCF_045807065.1 Actinophytocola sp.
GAGTCGTGCACGTTCATCTGGCAGCCGAACGTGCGTACCTGGTAAGTGCGAGTGCTCATCTCAGGAACCGAGGGTACGCGTGACCGCATTGAGACCTACCAACTGGTCAAAGCGGCATGAACTTCGCGTCCGGTGGGGGTAGGTTTCGCGCATTGCCGGGCCAGTAGTCTCACGAACGCCTGGTGTGAACGCGTGCGATGGAGGACTGATGACCGAGGCGGCGGCCGACACCCCGATGATCCGCATGGTCGAGGTGGACAAGTACTTCGGGCAGCTGCACGTGCTCAAGAACATCACCATCGAGGTGCCCCGCGGGCAGGTGGTCGTCGTGCTCGGGCCGTCCGGCTCCGGCAAGTCGACGCTGTGCCGCTCGATCAACCGCCTCGAGCCTATCAACGCCGGCTCGATCGAGGTCGACGGCAAGCCGCTGCCGGCCGAGGGCAAGGAGCTGGCGGGCCTGCGGGCCGATGTCGGCATGGTGTTCCAGTCGTTCAACCTCTTCGCGCACAAGACGATCCTCGACAACGTGATGCTCGCGCCCGTCAAGGTGCGCAAGGTCGCGCAGCCCGAGGCGAAGCGGACCGCGATGGAGCTGCTCGAACGCGTCGGCATCGCCAACCAGGCACAGAAGTACCCTGCTCAGCTCTCCGGCGGGCAGCAGCAGCGCGCGGCGATCGCGCGGGCCCTGGCGATGAAGCCGAAGGTCATGCTCTTCGACGAGCCGACCTCGGCGCTGGACCCCGAGATGATCAACGAAGTGCTGGACGTCATGACCACCCTCGCGGAGGAGGGCATGACGATGCTGGTCGTCACCCACGAGATGGGTTTCGCGCGCAACGCGGCGCACCGGGTCGTGTTCATGGCCGACGGCGAGATCGTCGAGGACAGCACCCCGCAAGAGTTCTTCTCGGCGCCGAAGTCCAACCGGGCGAAGGACTTCCTAGGAAAGATCCTCACTCACTGAGGACCGTTGTAGCGGCGTGCTCGCCCGCGCCGCCTGACCAAGAGCAGGAGAGAAGTTGCGATGAGGGTTCGTTCCCTGGCGATCGGGCTGCTGGTGGGTGGCCTCGCCCTGACCGCCTGCGGCAAGGAGGGCACGCCGTCGAACGACGCGACAGCCGGCCCCTCCACCACCCAGAAGGTGGCTCAGAACGTCAAGGTCGAGGGCTCGGCGACGTTCGACCGGATGACCCAGAACGGCAAGGTCGTCATCGGGGTCAAGGAGGACCAGCCCTACCTCGGCTACAAGGACCCGACCACCGGCAAGTACTCCGGCTTCGACATCGAGATCGCGCGCCTGGTCGCCGCGAAGCTCGGCTTCGACGAGGACAAGATCGAGTACAAGACCGTCCAGTCCGCCGGTCGTGAGGCCGCCATCACCAACGGCGACGTCGACTACTACGTCGGCACCTACACGATCAACGACAAGCGCAAGGAGCAGATCTCCTTCGCCGGCCCGTACTTCGTCGCCGGCCAGGACCTGCTGGTGCGCAAGGACGACAAGTCGATCACCGGCAAGGACACCCTGAAGGGCAAGAAGGTCTGCTCGGTGACCGGCTCGACGCCGATCCAGCGGGTCCGCGACGAACAGCTGACCGAGCCGGGCAACATCGTCGAGTTCCAGGCCTACTCGCAGTGCGTCGAGAAGCTCTCCAGCGGCGAGGTCGACGCGGTCACCACGGACGACGCCATCCTCAAGGGCTTCGCCGCGCAGGACCCGGACAACCTGAAGGTCGTCGGCAAGCCGTTCTCCGAGGAGCCGTACGGCATCGGCCTGCCGCACGACGACAAGCCGCTGCGGGACAAGGTGAACGACATCCTGCAGGCCGCGATCGACGACGGCACCTGGCAGGACATCTACGACAGCACGCTCGGCAAGTCCAACTCGAAGGCGTCGCCGCCGAAGCTCGCACGGTACTGATTCGACCCTGATGGTGGGTGGTCGCCCGAGTGGTGACCACCCACCTTCGTTAACCACAGCGGGGAAGAAGGCCCGATGAACATACTGATCGACTACTGGCCGTTGTTCCGCGACGGCTTCATCACCACGGTCGAGTTGTTCCTGCTCGCCGGTGTCGCGTCCCTCGTGTTCGGCGTGATCCTGGCGATGCTGCGGGTCAGTCCCGTGCCCGTCTTCCGCGCCGCGGGCACCCTCTACGTCACCGTCGTGCGGAACACCCCGCTGACGCTGGTGTTCCTCTTCTTCGTCTTCGCCTATCCCTACCTGAAGATCCTGGGGCTGTCCTACTTCGCCGCCGCGGTGGTCGCGCTGACCGTGTACACCTCGGCGTTCATCTGCGAGGTCGTCCGGTCGGGGATCAACACCGTGCCGCTCGGCCAGGCCGAGGCGGCCCGCGCACTCGGCCTGACGTTCGGCCAGTCGCTCTCGGAGGTCATCCTCCCGCAGGCGCTGCGGTCGGTGGTGCCGCCGTTGGTGAGCACGCTGATCGCCCTGCTGAAGAACACCACCATCGCCGCCGGGTTCTCGGTCGCGGAGGCAGGCCGGATACGGTCGATCCTGTCCGACAACGGCGAGAACCAGCTGGTCGGCCTGGGATGGGTGTCGCTGGGCTTCGTGATCCTGGTGATGGTCCTGACGCTGGCGCAGCGAACCCTCGAGAAGCGGTGGAGCGTGGCCCGATGAGCAACATCCTCTTCGACACCCCCGGCCCCCGCGCCCGCGCCCGGCACCGCCTGCTGGCGGCGATCGGCATCCTGCTGCTCGCCGGGCTCGTGGCCTTCGTCGGCTGGCGGTTCTACGACACCAACCAGTTCGACGGCAAGAAGTGGGAGTGGGTCGAGTACAAGTACGTCCAGGAACAGCTGATCACGGCCGTGCTGGCGACGCTGAAGGCGTTCGCGCTGGGCGCGGTGCTCGCGCTGCTGTTCGGCGCCGTGTTCGCGGCCGGGCGGCTCTCCGAGCACCGGCCCATCCGGCTGGTGTCCGCGTTCATCGTGGAGCTGTTCCGCGCGATCCCGCTGCTGATCCTGATGTTCCTGTTCTACTACGGCCTGCCGACGGTCGGGGTCAAGATGTCGGCGTACACGGCCGTGGTGCTCGGCCTCATGCTCTACAACGGATCGGTGCTGGCCGAGGTGTTCCGCGCCGGCATCCTGGCACTGCCGCGCGGCCAGTCCGAGGCCGCCTACGCGCTCGGCCTGCGCAAGACGCAGGTGATGGTGCTGATCCTGCTGCCGCAGGCTCTGCGCTCGATGATGCCGACGATCATCAGCCAGCTGGTGGTGCTGCTGAAGGACACCGCGCTCGGCTTCCTGATCACCTACGACGAGCTGCTGCACTTCGCCCAGTTCTACGGCGGGCAGGGGCAGTTCGGCCGGCCGTTCATCCCGGTCGCGATCGTGGTGGCCGCCATCTACATCGGCATGTGCCTGCTGCTGGCCTGGCTCGCGAACTACCTGCAGAAGCGGGAGCGGCGCAGCAAGAAGCACATCGACGTCGCCCCGATCGCCCCCGTCGACCCGGATCTCGCCGGTGTCGGCGCCGCCTGACTTCCTGGCTGCCACCCGCTCGTCCTACGACCGGGTGGCGGCCGACTACGCGAGACACTTCCGCGACGAGATGGCCGGCCTGCCGGTAGAGCTTTCGGTGCTGTCCCTGTTCGCGTCGGTCGTGGCCGGACCGGTACTGGAGGTCGGCTGCGGCACCGGCCTGGCGACCGCGGAACTGGTGCGTCTCGGCGTGGACGTGTCCGGTGTGGACCTGTCCCCGGGCATGCTCGAGGTGGCCCGCCGGCACCTGCCGAACGTGCGGTTCGAGATCGGCTCGATGCTGGACCTACCCCATCCCGACGCGACCTTCGGTGGGGTGATGGCGTGGTACTCGACCATCCACGTGCCAGACGACCTGCTGCCGACGGCCCTGGCCGAACTGGCGCGGGTCGTGCGGCCGGGAGGCTACCTGTTGCTGGCTTTCCAGGTGGGTGACGAGCCACTGCACATGACGTCCGCGCTGGGCCACGAGGTAGAGCTGGTCTTCCACCGCCGCCGGCCCGACCACCTGGCCAAGCTGCTGGCAGACGCGGGCGTCCCAGTCACGGTTCGCACCACCCGCGAAGCACGGCAGGGCGAACGAACCCCGCAGGCCTTCCTACTGGCGCGGAAGCCCGAGTAGCGCGACAAAGGGCTGAAGAGCGCCTGGCGTGGCCAACTCAACCACCTGTCCAGGTCGCCGCCCGGAGCCCACCCACGGACTCCGGGCCTCGGAGAACCTCAGGAACGACTACCGCTACGCCGGAAGAGCTTGTTGCCCAGCCACACCACCGGGTCGTACTTGCGGTCGATCACGCGCTCCTTCATCGGGATCAGCGCGTTGTCGGTGATCTTGATGTGCTCCGGGCACACCTCGGTGCAGCACTTGGTGATGTTGCAGTACCCGAGACCGTGCTCCTCCTGCGCCTCGCGGACGCGGTCGGCCTGGTCCAGCGGGTGCATGTCGAGCTCCGCGACGCGCATCAGGAAGCGCGGGCCGGCGAAGTTCTCCTTGTTCTCCTCGTGGTCACGGATGACGTGGCAGGTGTTCTGGCACAGGAAGCACTCGATGCACTTGCGGAACTCCTGCGAGCGCTCGACGTCCTGCTGCTTCATCCGGTACTCGCCGAGGCCGAGGTTCTTCGGCGGTGAGAAGGCCGGGATCTCCCGCGCCTTCTGGTAGTTGTACGACACGTCGGTGACCAGGTCGCGGATCACCGGGAACGTGCGCAGCGGTGTCACGGTGATCGTCTCGGTCTCGGAGAACACGGACATGCGCGTCATGCACATCAGGCGCGGCATGCCGTTGATCTCCGCGGAGCACGAGCCGCACTTGCCCGCCTTGCAGTTCCAGCGCACCGCGAGGTCCGGCGCCTGCGTCGCCTGCAGGCGGTGGATGATGTCGAGGACGACCTCACCCTCGTTGACCTCGACGACGTAGTCCTGGACATCCCCACCGGTGGCGTCGCCGCGCCAGACCTTGAAGTTCGCCTTGTAACTCACTTGGCACTCCTCTGCGGGTGGGCGGCGAGTTCGTCGTCCGTGTAGTACTTCTCCAGCTCGGACAGCTCGAACAGCTCGAGCAGGTCCTCACGCATCGGCACCTGGTCCTTGGGCGTGACCGTGGCCGCCGTCCCGGCCTCGTCCGACGAGCAGACGAGCAGCTTGTTGCGCCAGTTGGCGTCCAGCGCCGGGAAGTCGTCGCGGGTGTGGCCGCCGCGGCTCTCCGTGCGCATCAGGGCCGCCTTGGCGACGCACTCGCTGACCAGCAGCATGTTGCGCAGGTCGAGCGCGAGGTGCCAGCCGGGGTTGAACTCGCGGCGGCCCTCGACGGCGATCGCCCTCGCGCGCTGCTTCAGCTCCGCCAGCTTGTCCAGCGCCTGCTGGATCTCCTCTTCCTTGCGGATGATGCCGACCAGGTCGTTCATCGACTGCTGCAGCTCGGCGTGGATCGTGTACGGGTTCTCCGCCTGCCCGCTGTCCGGCCAGTCGAACGGGTTCGTCGCGCGGGTGGCTGCCGCGTCCACATCGGACTCGGAGATCTTCGGCTTCTGGTCGAGGGAGTCGATGTACTCCGCGGCGCCGAGCCCGGCGCGGCGGCCGAACACGATCAGGTCGGACAGCGAGTTGCCACCCAGCCGGTTGGAGCCGTGCATGCCGCCGGCGACCTCACCGGCCGCGAACAGACCCGGCACGGTCGACGACGCGCTGTCCGGGTCGACCTCGACGCCACCCATGACGTAGTGGCAGGTCGGCCCGACCTCCATGGGCTGGGAGGTGATGTCCACATCGGCCAGTTCCTTGAACTGGTGGTACATGGACGGCAGGCGCCGCTTGATCTCCTCGGCCGGCAGGCGGCTCGCGATGTCCAGGAAAACGCCGCCGTGCGGTGAGCCGCGGCCCTCCTTGACCTCGGAGTTGATCGCGCGAGCGACCTCGTCGCGGGGCAGCAGGTCCGGCGTGCGACGGTTGTTGTCCTGGTCGTTGTACCAGCCGTCGGCCTCCTGCTCGGTCTCCGCGTACTGGCCCTTGAACACGTCCGGGACGTACCCGAACATGAATCGGTCGCCCTTGGAGTTCTTCAGGACGCCGCCGTCACCACGCACACCCTCGGTGACGAGGATGCCCTTGACGCTCGGCGGCCAGACCATGCCGGTCGGGTGGAACTGGACGAACTCCATGTTGATGAGCGTGGCGCCGGCGCGGAGCGCGAGCGCGTGCCCGTCGCCGGTGTACTCCCAGGAGTTCGACGTGACCTTGAAGGACTTGCCGATGCCGCCGGTCGCCAGCACGATGGCCGGCGCCTCGAACAGCACGAACTTGCCGGAGTCGCGGTAGTAGGCGAACGCGCCGGCGATGCGGTCGCCGTCCTTGATCAGCTCGGTGACGGTGCACTCGGAGAAGACCCTGAGCTTGGCGTCGTAGTCGCCGTACTCCGCGTAGTCCTCCTGCTGCAGCGAGACGATCTTCTGCTGCATGGTGCGGATCATCTCGAGGCCGGTGCGGTCACCGACGTGCGCGAGGCGGGGGTAGGTGTGGCCGCCGAAGTTGCGCTGGCTGATCTTGCCGTCCTTGGTGCGGTCGAACAGCGCACCGTAGGTCTCCAGCTCCCAGACCCGCTCCGGCGCCTCCTTGGCGTGGAGCTCGGCCATCCGCCAGTTGTTGAGGAACTTGCCGCCCCGCATGGTGTCGGCGAAGTGGATCTGCCAGGTGTCCTTGGCGTTGGCGTTCTTCATCGACGCCGCGCAGCC
>NZ_JBJMIE010000797.1:0-8131 GCF_045807065.1 Actinophytocola sp.
AGATCCCCACCCGGCTCCCCGGGCCGATCCCCTGGCCGCGCAACGCCTCGGCCACACCGGCCGCCCGCTCGGCCAGCTGCCGGTAGGTCAGCCGGGCATCCCACTGCCGCACCGCCACCGCGTCAGGTGTGCGGTGTGCCTGGGCGAGCACCAGGTCGGGGATGGTCATGTTCGGTCTCCGTCCACGATGTGCAGGCGCAGCTCGCTGACGTACCGGCGCCCCGCCGCGTCGGGCACCCACGCCTGGTCGGCTCCTGGCAGCAGTTCGGTCAGCACCACGGGCACGTCCGGGCCGCCCTCGACGACGGCCGTCCGCAGCGCGACGCACAGCAGGGTCGCGTACGCCGGGCTGGTCAGGTCCGCGTAGAACGGCTTGGTCTCGGTGCCGAGCTTGACGAACACCGCGTCCGGCAGGCCGAGTGCGAGCCGCAGGCGGCGCACCGCGAGGTAGCGGTCGCGTTCCCCGGTCACCCGCGTGAGGCCCGTCGCGTCCGCCGTCGTCCGCCACGTCTCGCGGCCGACCACCAGCCGGTCCACGGTGATCCTCGGCGTGTGGGAGGCGGGCGAGGTCAGCTTGAACGCGTCCACCGCGTGGACCGCGATCAGCTGGGAGAACACCTCCACCAGCGGCCAGCGCCGGCCGGCCGGGTCCACCGCGGCCAGCTCACCGTCCACGTCGGACACCACCAGCGCGGTCGTGGCGAGGGTGCGGTCCAGCCCGGCGCCGGGCGCGTCGGCGAACGCGAGCCGCACGTCCGTCGGGCCGGTGAGGCTCTCCGCGACCCGGCTCGTGCGGCGCGGCCAGTCAAGGGGGAACAGCGGGCGGACCCGGCCGGTGCCGAGGTCCTCGGCGAGCGCGGCGCGCAGCCGTTCCGGATCGGGGTGCGCCGGGGTGAACACGTCGCAGTCGAACGACGCCCACGCGGTGTGCAGCTCGCCGAGCACGACCTGGAAGTCCCCGCGTGCCAACGCGTCCGGGCCCGCCGCGCAGATCTGGAGGTCCGGGCTGTGCAGCCGGGCGGCCGACCAGGCCGGCACGCGGTCGGGGAACGCGGCGGCCACGCGGGCGGCGAGCGCGGCGGCGGTCGTCTCGACCGGGCCGGTCGCGTCCGCGAGGTCGAACACCTGCGCCCAGCGGCGCGCGAACTCCCCGGCCACGACGTCCACCGGCCGGTCGCCCTCGGCGCCCCAGAACAGGCCCTGGGCGAGGTACCACAGCTCCGACAACCGGACGGGGCCGTCACCGGTGTCCGCACGCAGTTCTTCGTGGAGCTCGCGGAGCGCGGCGGTGTAGGCGGTGGCCAGCTCGTCGGACAGCCAGCGGGCGGCCCGCAGTAGCAGGTCCAGCGGTGCCGCCACGGCGTCGAGCAGCGAGCGGCCGAACGTCACGTCCAGGTCCCGCGCGGTGTCCTCGTAGCACAACGTGCGGCCGGCGTACGCCTGACCGGCCTTGCGGCGCGGGACCGCGCCGGTGAGCGCGGTGAACACCGCGTCCAGCTCGGCGAGCGCGGTGCGCAGGCCGTCCGGGTCGCCCGCCCGGTCGGCCACCGCGTCGCGGGCGGCGCACAGCCGGTCGAGCCCGTCGGTGGCGCGCGCACGTGCCACGTCGTCGCCGATCGCCGCGATACGTTGGCGCAGCACGGCTTCCGCGGCCGAGGTGTTCGGCAGCCCCGCGTCCCACGTGACCAGACCGCGGTCCGCGAGGTGGGCGAGCATCGTGTAGCCGTCGTCCTCACGCCGCAGGCCGGCGGCCGGGTCGGCGACGACCGCCGTGGCCGGCTGCTTGCCGTCACACACCGACAGGAGCGCGGCCTCGGCCGCGGACAGCGTGACCGGGGGCCGGCCGGGACGGCGCACCTCGCGCCCCTCGCGGGTGAGGTGCGCCGCGAGCGCGGGCGGCCACCAGCGGCGCACGGCGGGGTCGGCGCTGATCGCATCGGCGTAGGCGTGCAGCGCCCACGCCTCGAACACCACCCAGCGGCGGCGGGTCAGGCCGGGGCCGGGGGTGATCCGCGCAGTCGCGGTCTGCTCGTCGTCGATCCGCACCCAGCAGCTCGGGCCGAAGAACCCGATGGTCTCGTTCTTGCCGCTGTAGCGCTGCCAGTACTTGACGACACCCCGCTCGCGGTCCCGGCGGCGGACGTTGCGCGGCGCGTCGGGACCGGCGGCGGCGAGGTTGTCGAACGCGTGCAGCGCGGTGGTGTTCTGCCACGTGACCGCCTCGCGCATGAGCGGGTCGCCGGCCGCCGCTGCGATCCGCGCCGCGTTGGCCAGGAGCGCGGCGGCGAAGTCCGCGTCGAACGTGTTGTCCTGTCCCCGCAGCAGGGCGTCCGCGCTGGCGGCGGCCGCCGGGGCGGACAGCGCGGTCAGGCCGTCCGCGGGGAACCCCGCCGTGCGCAGCAACGCGTCCCGCCACACCGACCAGCCCGTGTGACCGAGCGGCACCCGGTGCGCGGCCGACCGGGTGCCCGGCAGGGCAGCGCGCAGGTCGGCGTCGAGCCGCTCGGTGACGCCGCTTTCGGGGTCGGTCAGGAAGAAGTGGCCGCCGTCGACCTCGACGACGGTGAGCCCGGCGCCGGCGTGCCGGTCCCAGGCACGCACGTCGGCGACCGGCACCGCCTCGTCCCGGCGCCCGGCGAACGCGACGACCGGCACCGGCAGCGGGTCGCCCGCGACGAACTCGTACTCGTCGAGTGCCCGGAAGTCGGCGCGCAGCACGGGAAGCAGCAGCTCGACCAGCTCCGGCTCCGCGAGGATCTCCTCGGCGAGACCGCCGCCCCGCGCCACCCGCGCCAGCAGCTCCTCGTCGTCCACTCGGGACAGTCCGTCGAACGGGCCGGACGCGCGGATGTGCGGCGCGCGGCAGCCGCCGACGTAGAGCCGCAGCGGGAGCGGGCGTCCGGTGCGGTGGAGGTGCCGCACGACCTCGAAGGCGTAACGGCCACCGAGTGAGTGGCCGTACAGGGCGTAGGGCCGGTCGGCCTCCGCCGCGATCGCCTCGGCCAGGTCGGTGACATCGAGCCGGGGATCCTCACCCCTGCGGTTCTCGCGGCCGGGCGGCTGCACGGCGAGCAGCTCGACGTCCGCCCCGAACGCGTCCGGCCAGCCGCGGTACACGCTCGCCCCGCCGCCCGCGTAGGGCAGGCAGAACAGGCGGACCGCCGCTCGGGGCCGCGGCCGGGACACCACGAACCAGTTCACCGCTCACCTCCTCGCGTCCTGGGCTCGATCCAGAACCTGCCGCGCTGGAACGGGTACGTGGGCAGCGGCACCCGTCGCCCGCCGGTCTCGGGCAGCGCCCCGCCGCGCGCCACCCACGCCCGCGCCGCCGGCCGGAGCGGTCCGTCGCCGCGCACGGCCCCGGCGACGAGGGTGTCCAGGGCGGCCACGGCCTCCTCGACCGTCGCCGCCACCACCGCCGCGCGGCGGGCGAACACCCGCCGCCCCGTGGCGAGCGTGTGCGCCACGTCGGCGAGGGCGGGGCGCCGGGTCACCAGGTGGTCCCGCAACCGCACGGCCGCCGCCCGCAGCGCGGCGTCGTCGCGCGCGGACACGGGCAGCACGACCTCATCCGCGGTCGCTCCCGGCGGCGGCCCGTCCGTTCCCGGCGCCTGCGCCACGAGCACGTGCACGTTGGTGCCGCCCATGCCGAACGAGCTGACCCCGGCGACCCTGCGACGGGTGCCCGGCCAGTCGTGCGCCTTGGTCGGCACGTACAGCGGACCCGCCGCCAGGTCCACCTCCGGATGCGGCCGGTTGAAGTGCAGGTTCGGGGGGATCACGCCAGTGCGCACCGCCAGCACCGCCTTGATCAGCCCCGCGACCCCCGCGGCGGCGTCGAGGTGTCCGATGTTGGTCTTCACCGAGCCGAGCGCCACCGACTCCGGTGCGCCGCCGAGCACCTCGTTGAGCGCGGCCACCTCGATCGCGTCGCCGAGCGGGGTGCCGCTGCCGTGTGCCTCGACGAACCGGACGTCCTCCGGGCCGAGCGACGCCGCGGCCAGCGCGTCGGCGATCGCGGCGGCCTGCCCCGCCGGGCTGGGCACCGCGAACCCCGCCCGGTCGGCGCCGTCGTTGGTCATGCCCCAGCCGGCCAGGACCGCGTGGACGTGGTCGCCGTCGGCGAGCGCGTCGGCGAGCCTGCGCAGCACCACGACGCCCGCGCCGGAACCGAACCCGCAGCCCGCGGCGGTCTCGTCGAAGGCGCGGCAGCGCCCGTCCGGCGAGGCCATCCCGTCCGGGGTGTGCCGGTGCCGGGGCCAGGTCACGCTGACCCCGCCCGCGAGCGCGACGTCGCAGCGGTAGTCGGCGAGGCTCTGGGCGGCGAGGCACATCGCGGCGAGCGAGCTGGAGCAGGCGCTCTGCACGGCGAGCGCCGGACCGGTCAACCCGAGCCGGTAGGCGACCTGGCCGGGCAGGTGGTCGGTGAACTGCCGGCCGAGCAGCAACGCCTCCCAGTCATCCGGGTCGGCCCCGGTCACCTCGGGGTTACCCAACAGGTGGAACAGGAAGTACCGGTTGACCGAGGCCGACGCGAACACGCCGACCGACACCTCCGGGTCCGCCCCCGGCACGTGGCCGGCGTTCTCCATGGCCTCCCAGGCGGTCTCGAGGAACAGGCGGTGCTGCGGGTCCGTGCGTGCCGCCTCGGCCGCGCCGAAACCGAAGAAGTCCGCGTCGAAGTCACCGATCCCGTCGAGCCTGCCGTCCGCGCGGACGTGCCGGGGGTCCTCGCGCAGACCAGGCCCGACGCCCAGGGCCGCCAGTTCCTCGTCGGTGTAGTCGTGGATGGAGTCCACCCCGGCGCACAGGTTCCACCAGAACGTCTCGGCGTCGGCGGCGCCGGGCAGGCGGGCCGCCATGCCGACGACCGCGATCTCGTCGCCGGTGTACTCGCCGCGCTCACGCGGCGCCGTGACCGCGGGGCGCCGTGCCTGCGTGCCGTCGCCGGTGCCATCGCCATCGCCGTTGCCGTCGCGGTTGGCGTCGCGGTTGCCGTCGAGCAGGCGGGCCTGCGCGGAGATCGTCGGGTGCTCGAACAGCCTGGGCAGCGGCACGGTGACGCCGAACTCGGCCGCGATGTGCTGCTGCACCTGGCCGAGCAGCAGCGAGTGGCCGCCGGCGTCGAAGAAGTTGGCGGCCGGCGGCACGCGGTCCGCCCGCAGTGCCGCGCACCAGATGTCGTGCACCCGGCGCTCGGTCGGGGTCAGGTCGTGCGCACCGGCCTCGGCTCGCGGCGGGTCCGGGAGGGCGCGTTCGTCGAGCTTGCCGGTCACGGTGAGCGGGAAGTCGTCCAGCACCACGACCGCGTGGGGCACCGCGTAACCCGGCAGGAGCCCGGCCAGCGCCGCACGCAGCTCGGCGGCGTCCACACCGGTCCCCTGGACGTAGCCGAGCAGCTCACCGCCACGCGCGATCACCCGCGCGGCGGTGACACCGGGCCGGCCGAGCAGCGCGGCCTCCACCTCGGCGGGCTCGACGCGGAAGCCACGCACCTTGACCTGGCGGTCGAGCCTGCCCAGGCACAGATGCGTCCCGTCCGGCAGCCGCTCGCCGAGGTCGCCGGTCCGGTAGTGGCGTACGCCGGCACCGTCCACACCGAAGGCAGGACTGTCCACATTGGCGTAACCGTCGGTCAGGAACTCGCCGCGCACCACGAGCTCCCCGCCGTCGAGGACCAGCTCGTAGCCGGGCAACGCCGTCCCGATCGGCAGCGGACCCGTCGCCGAGGTCACTGCCGCCGAGTTCACTTCGGACAGCCGGATCCGGTGGTGCGCGGCGAACGTGACCTCGGTGGCCCCGTAGCCGTTCACGAACACGGTGTCCGGCGCGAAGACCTCCCGTCCCAGCCGCACGTCCGCGTAGGTGGCCTGCTCCCCGCCCAGCAACACCGTGCGCACGCGGTGAACCTTGCGCCCGTCCAGCGCGTGCAGGAGGTAGCGGTAGACCGTCGGTGTCGAGTGGAGGATGGTGACGCCGTGCCTGACCAACGCGTCCGCCACGTGCGCGAGGCCGTGCGTGCGGACGTCCACGGGCACGACCGCCGCGCCGGTGAGCAGCGCCGGGTAGAGGTCCGGGATGGCGGCGTCGAAGCTGAAGGACGCGAGCAGGCTCAGCCGGTCGTCCTCGGTGACACCGAGGCTCGCGATCTGGTTCTCCACGGCGTGCAGCAGGTTGCGGTGCGTCTGCGCGACCGCCTTGGGCCGCCCGGTCGATCCGGAGGTGAACAACACGTACGCGGTGTCGTCGGGCGCGAGGTCGACCGGCGCCAGCGGTGCGCCGCGCTCGTCCGCGACCACGACGCGACGCGCGCCGAGGCCGCGCGCGAGATCGGCGTGCGCCGGATCCGCCAGGATCGCGGACACCCCGGCCTCGGCGACCATCCGGGCCAGCCGGGCGGGCGGGAAACTCGGGTCCAACGGCACGTAGGCGCAGCCGGCGGCGAGCGTGCCGAGGATCCCCGCGACGGCGGACGCGCCATGCGCGGCGACCAGGCCGACCCGGTCACCCGGACGCACTCCCGCGGCGCCGAGCGCGCGTGCTCGGCCGCCGGCGCGTTCGGCCAGCTCCAGGTAGGTCAGGTTCTCGCCGTCCGCGGCCAGGGCGGTCCGCCGAGGACAGCGTTCGACGATCTCGGTGAAGCGGTGGATGGTGGACACGGACGTCAACGCACCCTGGGTACAGGGTTGGAACTGCGGGGCAACGTGCTCCTCGGACTGTCTCCTCGTGGGGATACGACAGGCTAAAGCCGAGAACGCGACCGCGAGACGCGGAAACTCCTAGTTACCCCGAATGATCCTTCCGTCTCTTCTGTTCGGCGCAAACATGTCGACCGAACAGCTCTGGCAGCGCATGCGCAGCACTCACAGTGGAGAGTGGACCTGGCACCGTCTGTCATTGTCTTACACAGAACGACAGATCGACCACACCGCGTGACACCGTCGACGGGCCACTGTGGACTCGTGGTCGACCGGAAAAAGAAATTGCGCGTACAACGACAATTTTCGCGACAAAACAATGACGAGCCGCAGGCCGGCCATCTTGAGGGCGTCGTTCCGACTGATGCGCACCGTGATTATCCGTCTCCTCCCCTGCGCTTTTTGGGATGCGAGGAATTACCGACCCCACCTCTCAAAATAATCGGACATCAATATATTAGATATCAGTTGAGAGAAGGAGATTGCATCGCACGGTTGGCGCCCTGTGACGGTTCCCGAGGTGGCTTCGAGGGTTACGCGACTGCGGCCAGGGACTGCGTCCCGCGATACCGGACAACAGGTTTCCGGATGGAGCGGTTGACGGTGAGAGGTTCACGCGCTTAGCTGCGGTGTGCGCTTCTCACGCTTCGTCTCGGTCCTGTCGCTCTTCGCGATCGCCGTCGCGGCACCGACGCCCGAAGTGGCGGCGAGCCCGGGAGGTTCCGGGCTGGACCTCGACGGGGCGTCCATACCCGAGCTGCAGAAGGCGATGGACCACGGCCGGCTGTCGTCGGTCCGGTTGACCAGGGCCTACCTGGACCGGATCCACGTGGTGGACGGGAAGATCCACGCGGTGCTGGTCGTGGACCCGACCGCGTTGGCGCAGGCGGCGGCCAGTGACCGCCGCCGCGACAGCGGTCACCGCCGCGGTCCGCTGGACGGGATCCCGGTGCTGCTCAAGGACAACATCGACACCCGAGGGGTCGACACCACGGCCGGGTCGCGTGCCCTGGCCGGTGAGCCCCCGCACGCGGACGCCACCGTGGTGCGCAGGCTGCGCACGGCGGGCGCGATCATCCTCGGCAAGACCAACCTGTCCGAGTGGGCGAACTTCCGATCCACCAACGCCACGTCCGGCTGGTCGGGCGTGGGCCTGCAGACGAACAACCCCTACGTGCTCGACCGGAACCCGTGCGGTTCGTCCTCGGGTTCCGGCGCCGGCGTGGCCGCGTCGCTGGCCCAGGTCGCCATCGGCACGGAGACGGACGGCTCGATCGTGTGCCCGGCCGGCAACAACGGCGTGGTGGGGCACAAGCCGTCGCTCGGCCTGGTGAGCCGGACGGGCATCGCCCCCATCTCGGCGGAGCAGGACACGGCGGGACCGATGGCCAGGAACGTCGTCGACACGGCGATCACGCTGTCGGTCCTGCAGG
>NZ_JBJMIE010000798.1:0-24135 GCF_045807065.1 Actinophytocola sp.
GCGTTCTGGCCGGTTCGGATTCGCTCAGGTCGAGGCGCGGCCGTGCTCGCCGGTGGTCGTGCGACTCCAATGCAATCCGGGAGTGTTGGCTATTCCGGCGCCGGCCTCGAAACTGTCTTGGGTTGCGATTCACCATTTCCCGCGGACCGAAACGCCGGGGTTCTGCGGCGGGCCGAAGCCCGCCGCTTAACCACACCAGCGCCCAATTGGCGCGTTCCGGTACGGCCGATGACGGCCGTACCGGTCAACTCCCGCTGGCGAGTGCGGCGAGTGCGGTGTGAGTGAGGACCCGAACGCCGACGAAAAGGGCGCGTTCGTCGAGGCGGAAGGTGGGGCGGTGAAGGTCGAACTGGGGGCCGTCGCCGTCCCACACCCCGAGCCGGGCGAACGAACCGGGGATCTGCTCGAGGTACCAGCCGAAGTCCTCGCCACCGGACGACTGCTTGGTGCCGGTTGACGCGTTCCCGCCGAGGGCGGCCTCGATGCCGGCGCGCATGAGCTGGGTGCAACCGGCGTCGTTCATCACCGGGGGCATCCCACGCTGGTGGTGTAGCTCGAAACCGACGCCGATGGGCGCGAGCAGCGACTCGACGAGCGTGGCCACCAGCGGCTCCAACTCCTCCCAGACCTCATGGTCCCCGGTGCGCAAGGTGCCACGCAGCACACCGTCCTGGGGCACCGCGTTCGCCGCCTCACCGGCGTGCACAGCGCCCCACATCAGCACCGTGCCCGACCGGGGGTCGACTCGCCGGGACAGCAGCGCGGGCAGGCCGGTAATCACGTTGCCGAGCGCGTGCACCAGGTCGGCGGTCAGGTGCGGGCGGGACGTGTGCCCGCCCGGAGAGGTCAACGTGAGCTCGAGACGATCGGTGGCGGAGGTGATGGCGCCGACCCGGGTGCCGACCCGGCCGACCTCCAGGCGGGGATCGCAGTGCAGGCCGAAGATCGCATCGACGCCGTCGATCCCGCCGGCCGCGATCACGTCGAGCGCACCGCCCGGCATGACCTCCTCGGCCGGCTGGAAGATCAGCCGAACCCGCCCGGGCAACTGTGGTGCCGACGCCAGCGCCATCCCCGCGGCGACCAGCATCGCCGTGTGCGCATCGTGACCGCAGGCGTGACAGGCGCCGGCCACGGCCGACGAGTAGGGCAGGCCGGTCGTCTCGGTGAGCGCCAGCGCGTCCAGGTCCGCACGCAGAGCCACCGTCCGGTCCCCGGAGCCGATGTCACAGAACAGCCCGGTGCCCTCCGCCATCAATGTCGGACGCAGCCCGACCGACCTGAGCAGCCCCGCGACCAGCTCGGTGGTGTCGAACTCCTGGCGGGGCAGCTCAGGATAGGTGTGAATGTGGCGGTACCAGGCCACGACATTGGCCGCGTTGGCCGCCAGCCAGTCGTCCAACCAACCCGGCCCCCGCCCAACACCGATGTCCTCCACAACGGACGAACGGACGCCGTCCGAGCTGATCAGTACGCCGGAGTCGGTGCCGTGCGGCTTTCCCGACCACGACGAATCAAGCAAAGTCATGCTGTTCCCCCAGAGAAGATCCCGTGCGCTTGTTCGGTCGTACTTCCAGAGATCGTGCCTGACCGACGTGGAGCCCGCACGGGTTTTAGGCTCGGGAGCGACACACAGTCAGCACATGCGCCGAACGACCACCGAAGTTCGGTCGCGCTGGTCAGTCACGGGTGCGGCGCGGTCAGCAGCGGCGGTCCGCGCCGGAATGGCGCTCGCTGTCCGAACATCACTTGCCGGGCTGGGCTGGTCACCGAGAGTGATCTATGTCCGGCGCCGGCTGCTGGTCCTTCCGAGGCCGAAGCCGACGCCGGACAGCACTCCGCGCCATCGGAGTGGGGCTGACCGTCAGCTGACCGCCGCCGCGCCGGTGAGGGCCGTCCTCGAGGGTGTGTTCCTGCGGGTCCGGCGCCCTCACCCGGTGAGGGGTGGGGGCGCCGGCCGGCTGGGGTGGATCTGCGTCAGGCGATCAGCGTTGCAGCGTCAGCAGGCCCGGTCGGTAGGGCAGCAGGCCGTAGTCGCCGCCGGAGCTGGGGCTGCGTCCCTGGTAGAGGAACTGCAGGTTGCAGGGGTCGATGGTCATGGTCTGGTCGGGGTTGCTGCGGATCAGGTCGCCGTGGCTGATGTCGTTGGTCCAGGTGGCGCCGCTGTTGGCCTTGCCGGCGAAGGGGTTGCTTTCGGTGGCGGCCTGGGGTGTCCACGAACCGCTCAGGCTGCTGGACGTGAACGAGCGGAAGTAGCGCCCGTTGCTCCCGATCGCCTCGACGATCATGAGGTACTGGTTCTGGCCCTGGACCTTGTAGACCTCGACGGCTTCGAACAGGTTGTTCGTGGAGTCGCTCATGATCTGCGTGTACGACGAGCCGAAGCTGCCCGGGAAGTTCCCGATGGGCATGCTGGCACGGTAGATCTTGCCGTTGTCACCGGCGAAGAACAGGTACATGTTCGTGCCGTCACCGATGAGTGTCTGGTCGATGGGGCCCGTGCCGGAGCCGGAGATGCTTCCGGTGAACAGCGTCTGCGCCGACGACCATCCGTTCGGGTTGGTGGGGTCGCTCGAGGTCTTGTAGCTGAAAGCGGTCGGACCCCACTGGTAGGCGAGCACCCAGATGTTCCTCGGGGCGAAGTAGAACAGCGTGGGTGCGACGGTGCCGGAGCTCATCCCGTTCTGGCTGGCCGAGGCCATGTCGGACCAGTTCGTGAAGGTGCTGAAGTTCATCGAGCCCCAGTTCGACCCCGTGTCGTGCGTCGTCGCGTAGACCAGGTGCTTGCCGTTGTAGACGACGTGGGTGAAGTCCTTGAGCGAGACCCAGCCCTGCTTCGGGTTCGCCAGCGATCCCGTCGATGACCAGCGGTACGTTGACGGAAGAGAGCACGTGCCGGGAGGGGTGTCCGCCAGGCGGACGAGTTGCCACTGCTGGTTGGCCCCGTTCGAGTCGGCGTACTGGACGACGGCCGCGCCGTCCGCGGTAGACGCGCCTGTCACCTCTACGGCTTTGCCGCTGTTGCGGTTGATCAGCCTGACGTAGCCGCCGTCGGAGTCGGCGAGACGGAACTGCTGGTTGGTTCCGTTGAGGTCCGTCCACTGCTGGACTTTCGCACCGTCGGCGGTTGACCGGCTGTCGACGTCGAGGATCTTGCCGGAGTTCTTCGACTTCAGCCGGTAGTAGCCGTCGCCGGAGTCCACGAACTGCCACTGCTGGTTCGCGCCGTCATGGCGAGACCACTGCTGGACCACCGCTCCGTCGGCGGTGGACGTGCCGGAAACGTCCATCGCCTTGCCGCTGTTGCGGTTGACCAGCACATACCACGCACTCGTGTCGACGGTCGCCGCCGACGCCGCACCGGTGTCGAGCGCGACCGCCCCGGTAGCCGCGAGCACGGTCGCGAGCAGGGTGATCAGCGCGCGGGCCCCACCTCTGCGCCGGACGCGATCCCCGCGGTGGGGTGCCGCCCGGGGTGGCACGGTCGGTGGGGCTTGGCCCATCGAACTCATGGTGGTTCTCCTTACAGTGCCAGGGCCGCACGAGGCCCGTCATGCGTAATAGGGAGCGCTCCCGAATTGGTCGCGACGGAGCGCGGGATCTGATCGGCAGGGTGCGTTGCGCCGATTGGGGTGAGGTGGTGCGCTCGTGCCGCCTACCCGATGCGGACGAGTCGCCAATGCTGGTTGGACGCGTTCCGGTCGCCGTGCTGGACGACGGCCGCTCCGTCTGGAGTCGAGGGGCTCGTGACCTCTACAGCTTGGCCGCAGCCGCCTTGACCAGCACATACCACGAGGGTGATCGCGAGGACGGCGACCGGTCCGACACGCCTGCCACGTCGTCGGCGATCCTGCTCAGACTCGCGTTGGATCTCATCGCGGCTCCTTGCCGAAGCGAAAGCGGTGACCGAAACAGCGCCAGTGTTAGCGTTAACATCCAAGCCCGCAGAACGCGCCCGCATCAATAGGGCATTGGAAGGAACGGTGAACATCGCCGCTTCATGCAGGTTGCCAGATTGTTTCCGAACCTTCAAGAGGTAAGTGTGACGGCATGAGCCCGGCCGCGCACGCCTGGGGCGCGGGTGGTGTTGGCTGCTTTCCTCCGAACAGGCAGAACTGGACAACGGCGCGGCGGTAACCGCGCCGATGTCCAGTCCTGTGGAACGGTGACGGCGGCCACCGCCCCGCGGTGGCCGCCGTCGTCAGTTGGTCACGGGCAGGTGGGTTCGCCGGACTGGGCCGGCACGCTGACCGCGTTCCACGCCGCGCGGACCGCGTTGAAGTCGGCGCAGTTTCCCGGGGTCAGGTTCTTGGCCGCCTGCAGGGTCCACACCCGGTACCGGGGGTAGCCGGACGCGGTGGTCTTCATCAACATGGCGTTGTAGAAGATCCGGATCGCGGTCTGCAGGCCGACACCCGTGACGGTCGAGCCGTTGCAGGTGGGGCTGGTCGGCTGGCCGTTGGTGGGGTTGCTGCCGTTGACCAGCAGGTAGTACCAGTGGTTGCCCGGCCCGGCGGCGGCGTGCACCTCACCGTTGGGCACCGAGTTGGAGAAGCAGTTCGGGTCGCCCAGCGCGCTCGGGTTGAACATGTTGCGGATCGGGCCGCTGCCGACGAGGTTGACCTCCTCACCCACCAGGAAGTCCGGCGGGTCGAACTGCGCCGGCTCGTTGGCGAAGCCCTCGGTGGTCGCGCCGAACACGTCGGCCACGAACTCCTGGGTGCCGCGCCGGGAGATGGCGCCCGGGGTGTTGTCGTCGATGCCGTGGCCCAGTTCGTGCGCGACGACGTCGATCGAGCTGATCCACTGGTTCTGCTGGTTGTGTCCTATTTGGACCTGGGTGCCGTCGTAGAAGGCGTTGAGGTCGTTCAGGCCGATGCGGATCGGCCAGCCGCCACCGTTGCCGTTGAAGCCGTTGCGCCCCAGCCACTGGGAGAGCATCCGCTCCTCGGTCTCCGCGGCGAACAGCGCGTCGAGACCACCGGTCTCGCGGGCGGTGGCGTTTCCGTTGCCCCACACGTCATCCGTGCCGGAGAACGTGGCGTTGCCGGTCGCGTTCTGGGCCTGCACGGTCGTGTGCGCCGGGTCGCGCAGCAGGAACGTGCTGCCCGACTGGGTGGTGGCGACCGTGATCGGGTTGGGGCCGTTGTAGGCGGACGTGCCGGTGCCGTTCATGACGTGCTCGACGGTCTCGAGTACCGCTCCGCTCAGCGCGTCGACGTACACCGACTGGCTCGAGTACTTCGTGCCCGCGGTGCCGGTCACCCGGACGTCCCAGGCCAACCGCGGCGTGTCGCCGAGCGCATATACCGACAGCACTGGGCGGGTGGTCGAGGCGACCGCGGTGAGCTGTCGGCGCGCGATGCCGGTGGCCTGGCCCGCGGTGAGTTTCGGGGTGGTGGCGAGCTCGCCGGTCGCCTGCTCCTGGGCCACCGAGAGGTCGAGCACAGTGCCCTTGCTGTCGGTGACCACCACGAAGTCGCCACCGACCACGGGGAGTTTCTGGTACGTGCGCTCATACGGCACGTACTGCAGGCCTTCCGAGCTGATCACGCTCAGCTGGACGAACTGCTCGTCCGCGCTGGCGTGCACCGCCGCCGGGGTCGCCGACACGAACGCGGCCGCCGACTGCGCGGCGAGCGCCTGCGCGCTGACGGTGGGTGGGGGAGCGGCGGTGGCGGTGCTGGTCAGGGCCATGACGGCCGCGCAGGCGGTGCCGACGGCGATGGCGAGTCTGGGTGTGCGTTTCAACGAATGCTCCTTTCCCAGCCCTGGAGGTGGGCCGGAAACATGCAGGGGACGAAACATTCAGCTGAGCGAAGTGATGCGCGTATGACCACGCGTGTTGGTGGGAACACAAGGAGTTAACACCTATGCACGGTAGTGAATGTCTCCGCTTCTGCCTACCGCCGTTAGGCAGAAGCGGCTGCGGAGAACCAGTCGACCTGGCGCACCACCGCTGGGACCAACTGATGTCGCGCCAACCGGGTTGTCACCGGCAGTGACAGGCCGGAGGCGGCGATCTGATGTCCTATGTGGACCCCAGAGGCCGCGGCGGCAGGCTTCGTTGACCGGATGCCGTTGTCTCGGTGCGTGGCGACCGAGGTGAGCGCGGACGTCGACCGGCCGACACCATGCCGCACTCGACCTCGGCGCCTGTCCGCCGCCCTGTCAGTGCCCGGCGGTGGAGGCGCGCACGACGAGTTCGGGCGAGAACTCGATCTGCCGGGCGCGTCCGTCGTGCTCGCCGGTCGCGGCCGCGTCGCCCAGCGCGATCTCCGCGAAGAGCAGGTCCGCGACGGCGGTGCCCAGTTCGGCGTGTGGGGTCCGGACGGTGCTCAACGGCACGATCGTGGACTGCGCGAACTCGATGTCGTCGTAGCCGATGACGGCGATGTCGTCGGGGACGCGGACCTGGTGGCGGGCCACCAACGCCTGGATGACGCCGATGGCCAGCAGGTCGTTGACGCAGAACAGGGCGTCGGGGCGCTGGGCAGGAGGCCGGTCGGCGAGCTGACCCGCGCAGGCGATGCCGGCCTCGACCGAGCGCTCGGTCACCGGAATGATCTCCAGCGTCGCGCCCGGGACCGACCTGACCGCGGACAGCGCTCCGTCGAGGCGGTCGGCGACCTGGCGCAGCTCGAGCGGGGACGTGACGAACCCGATGCGCCTGCGGCCCTGGTGGAGGAGGTGCCGCATGGCAAGGCGGCCGCCTTCGACGTGGTCGATGGACACCGACGCCTGGTCGGGGGACTCGGCGCGGCGGGCGGACAGGACGCTCGCGATGCCGTGGCCGCGCAGCTGGGCGAGCTCGGCTTCCACGTCCCCGACGGGCGCGATGATGATCCCGCTGACCTGCTGCTTGGCGAACAGCCGCAGGTAGCTGCGCTCGCGGTCGTGCGAGCCGGTGTCGTTGGCCATCAACAGGTACATGCCCCGCGCGGCCACTCGTCTCTCGATGGCGACGGCGATCTCGGGCGTGGTGGCGCTCGCGAGCTCGAAGGCGATGTAGCCGATCACGGGACTCACGCCCGTGCGCAGTGTGCGCGCCACGTCGTTGGGCACGAACCCGAGCGCGTCGACGGCCTGCTGGATGCGCTGCCGCGTGGCCTCCGACAGCTTGCGGGGCTTGTGGAAGAAGTTCGACACGGACGCCGGGGACACGCCCGCCAGGTCGGCGACCTCACGGATGGTCACCTTGTTCAGCCTGTCCTCCTCGGTCTGGCCCCGCTGGTCGTCCTCCTCATCGTAGTCGGGGCGGGGGCGGTGCCCGGTCAGGCGAGCAGATCAGCGAGTCCGCGCGTCACCTCCGGGTCGGTGCCGCCGAAGTCGGTGCGGGTCAGGTGCTTCGCGAGGTCGGTGGCGGGCGCGTCGAGGAACGGCGCCGAGCGGGCCGCGACCTCCGCGTCGTCGTGGGCGAGACCGTGTTCGACGAACAGCGCGACCGCCCGGGCCCAGCGGTGGGGATCGTCGATGAGGTCACGCACCGTCCTGACTGGACGCGGGGCACCGGCCGTCGGGTCCTCGACGTCCCACCGGTGGGCGCCGTGCCCGATCTCGACCGGGTCGGCGCCCGGCAGGTGCACGGTCGCGCGGGTGCCGACCGGGATGGTGACGTCCAGGGTGAACCGCCCGTGTTCGCGTCGCCAGGCGACCGACGCCTCGCCGTAGGGCGTGTGGTGCCGGGCGGCGGCGTGGTTGAGCGCGGGGGAGGGCACGGGCTTGACGACGATGTGTCGGTAGCCGGGCGCGGCCGGGGCGAGGCCGGCCAGGGACCGGTGCATCCAGTCGGCGACGGCACCGAGGGCGTAGTGGTTGAAGGAGGTCATCTCGCCCGGGTTGATGCTGCCGTCGGGCAGCATGCTGTCCCAGCGTTCCCAGATCGTCGTGGCGCCCATCGTGACTGGGTAGAGCCAGGACGGACAGCTTCTCTGCAGCAGGAGTCGGCCGGCGAGGTCGGAATGCCCGGCGAAGCACAGGGCGTCGCTGATCAGCGGGGTGCCCACGAAGCCGGTGGCGATGCGCAACCCGCTCGTGCGCACCAGGTCGGCGAGGCGCTCACCAGCCAGCCGCCGCTGCTCGCCGTCGGGCAGCAGCGCCCATGCCAGCGCCAGCGCGTACGCGGTCGGCGCGTCGGAGAGCACGCGGCCGGCCCCGGTGACGTAGTGCCGGGCGAACGCCTCCCGCGTCGTGGCGGCCAGCTCGGCGTAGTGCGTCGCGTCCCGGCCGAGGACGCGGGCCGCGTCGGCGACGATCTCGGCCGAGCGCGCCAGGTGGGCGGTGGCGACGACGTCCGGGTCGGTCGCGGCGGCGAACGGGTCGTCCGGTGGCGCGGTGGGATCGAGCCAGTCGCCGAACTGGAAGCCGCCCGCCCACACGCCGTCCGTGGTCAGGGACGAGATCTTGTCCACCCAGCCGCGCATGGTGTCGTACCGCCGCTCGAGGATGCCGGCGTCGCCGTAGCGCTGGTACAGCACCCAGGGCACGACGACCGCGGCGTCGCCCCAGGCGGCGGCGGTCGGCTCGGCGTCCTGGAGCACGTCGGGGACCACGAACGGGACCGCGCCGTCGGCGTGCTGGTCGGCGGCGAGATCGGCCAGCCAGGACGTGAGGAAACCCGCGGTGTCGAACAGGAAGGCGGCGGTGGGGCTGAAGACCTGGATGTCGCCGGTCCAGCCGAGCCGTTCGTCGCGCTGCGGGCAGTCCGTTGGTACGTCGAGGAAGTTGCCGCGCATGCTCCACACGACGTTGCGGTGGAACTGGTTGAGGTCTGCCTCGGAGCAGTCGAACCAGCCGGTGCGGCGAAGATCGCTGCCGACGACCACGGCTTCGGCCGCGCAGTCGGCGGCGCCGGTGATCTCGGCGTAGCGGAAGCCGTGGAAGGTGAAGCACGGTTGGACGGTGTGCGTGCCGGCGGGCAGCACGTAGGTGTCGGTGGCCTTGGCCGAACGCAGCGGGCGCACGCCGAGCTCGCCGTGTTCGAGCACCTCCGCGTGGCGCACCGTGATCTCCGCCGGTCCCCGCACGGTCAGCCGTACCCAGCCGACGAGGTTCTGCCCGAAGTCGACGAGGGTCCTGCCGGACGGGGACCGCCACGTGCGCACCGGCGGGAGCACCTCGGTGATCCGCACGGGTGGTCCGTCCGGCGCGCACAGCCTGCCCAGGTCGCCGTCGACCAGCTCCACGGTGTCGGTGACGACCGCCGCGGTGTGGTCGGTGTGCTGGCCGTCGTAGAGGTCGTCGGACTGGATCGCGCCGGTCCGCGCCGTCCACGTCTCGTCGGTGCCGACGACCTCGCGGGTGCCGTCGGCGTAGGTGACCTCCAGCTGCGCCAGCAGCGCGAGCCGCCGGCCGTAGTGCCCCCGCCTGCCGGTCCAGCCCAGCCGCCCCCGGTACCAGCCGTTGCCCAGGGTCACCTCGAGGACGTTCTCGCCGTCGGTCAGCAGGTCCGTGACGTCGTAGGTCTGGTAGCGCAGCCGGTGTGCGTAGGAGGTCCAGCCGGGCGCGAGCACCAGGTCACCGACGCGCCGCCCGTTCAGCGTGGCCTGGTACACACCGTGCGCGGTGACGTACAGCCGGGCCGACACCGCCGGCTGCCGCGGCGTCATCGTGCGCGACAGGACCGGTGCGGGTCCGTCGATGGTGGCGGGAGCGATGAACCGGGCCGACCAGTCCGCGGCGGACAGCAGTCCAGCCTCCACTGTGGACGGTTCGCTCCACGGCGACCACATCCCGCCCGAGGCGACGCGTACCCGGACCGTCGCCCGTTCCCGCGCGGTCAGCGGTGCGAACGGCCACGGCACGAGCACCTGCTCGGTCGACTCGACGCGGACCACCTCGCCGTCGCGCGCCAGCTCGTAGGCCGTCTGCGCCCAGTCCGGGTCGTCCGTGCGCACCTGCCACGACAGCCGCGGTCGTGGCACGCCCAGCCCGAGTGGGTGGTCGAGGTGCTCGAAGCGAACCGGGCCGACGGTCAGCAAGGGTCCTCCTGGAAGTTCCGTGGCCGGCTCACGCGGCCGCCCGTTCGGTCTCGATCTGTTCGAGCGACTTGCCGGCGGTGTCGGGCATGAAGAGGAAGCCGACGACCCCGCTGACGAGCAGGGAGACGGTGAGCAGCGCGGCGACCGGCCCGATGCCGGCGTTGGCGAGCACGGGCACGAAGAAGCTCCAGACCCCCAGGATCGTCCGCGCCGCGCCGAAGGTGAAGCCCTGCGCGGTCCCACGGAGCATGGTGGGGAACAGTTCCTGGCTGAAGATCTTGTACATGGCCTCGCCGGCGAACGCGGCACCCACGCCGAAGAGCAGGATGTTCGCGATGATCACCGGGATCGTGAACGGAAAGACGAGGTAGGCGCCGTAGGCGAGCACCTGCATCACCGCGCCGGCCGCCCACATCACCCGGCGGGTCCGGTGGCTGCGGTCGACCAGGCGCAGGAACGGCAGCGTGGCGAGGATGCCGATCACGAAGCCCGCGCAGGACAGCGCGACGCTCGCGGCCTGGCCGCCGGCGTGGAGCGTCCTGATGATGTAGGGCGTGAAGATGCCGCTGGTGCCGGCGGCGAGGTTCCAGAACAGGTAGATCGTCGCGGTCCACAGCAGTGCCCGGAGGTTGCCGCCGCGGAACAGCGCGCGGACCTTGTGCACGGTGGCCGCCGCGGCGGCGGTCTGCCAGCGGGCCGACTCCGCGAGCCCGCGGCGCAGCGCCCAGGTGACGATCGCGACCACGAACAGCATGGCGAACACGATGCGGATGCCGAGCAGGTCCAGGGAGGACAGCGCGAGGGCGAGCAGCAGGACGACCACCGGCCCGGCGTTCCACGCGATCTGGGTGAAGCCCACCAGCTTGCCGCGTGCCTTCGCGGGCGAGAACTCGCCGACCAGTGCGAGCGAGGTGGGCACGTCGGCGCCGACCGCGACTCCGACGACGAACGTCCCGACGAACAGCATGGGCGCGTTGACCGCCAGCATGATCAGCAGGATGCCGGCCGCGTAGACGAGCAGGTCGTACTTGTAGATCCGCTTGCGACCGAGTTTGTCGCCGAGCCGGCCGCCGAGGAACGCGCCGAGCGCGCACCCGAGCGCGTTCGGGCCGATGGCGGCGAGCGCCCCGACCGCACCGTCGCTCAGCCCGAGGTAGGTCTGGAACAACGCGAGGCCGGAGCCCAGCGCGACGATCGAACCGGCGTCGAGGTAGGACGCCATGCCGGCGAGGACCGACCACTTCCAGTGCTCACGGGTGACGATGCCGCCGTCCTCGGCCGGGACGACCCCGACCTGCTCGCTCGGACCCATCTGGACCTCCCAGTCGCCGTTGACCCGGGCCACGTTTTGAAACGTATCAAAAGTGAAAGGTAGCGAACAGGCCCGGCCCGCTCAAGCCCTCGTCCGACCAGTGGGCCAAGTAGGTCAATCGTTTTAGTACGTGGGACAGCGGCCGACTCCTCCCAGGTGTCCCGTCGGCGGTGGCCGGCGACGCGGGCGGCGCTCCGACGTCCGGTTTCAGCCGAGAGCTTGCCTTTCCCGCCGACAATCCCTTAGCTTTTTCCGTGTCCAGGCCCCTGCGGCGGCGTCCTCGCCCATCGCCTGGAACTCCAGCGGACCTCGACTCGACGAAGAGGGGTAGGTCGCATTGAAACGATTTACTAGCGGTCGGCGGTCGGTGCGCCGGATGACGGCCGTCGGTGTGCTCGCCGGCACGGCCGTGTTGATCATGGGGACGGTCCCGCAGGCGAGCGCGGCACCCCTGCCGGGCGCCGCGCTCCCCGCGGCCGCCACGCGCTGGCAGCCCTACGTCGAGGGCCCAGCCTCGGCGACCGTCCGCGCGATCGCCGCCGAAGGCCGGGGAAAGGTGCGCCACGCGCGGTCGCTGGTGTCGGGACACGGGCCGGACACGACGCTGACCACCACGGCGGGGGACACCCCGGCGTCGGTCCTGCTGGACTTCGGCAAGGACGTCGGGGGCGTGCCCTTCCTCGACGTCCGCGAGGTCAGCGGCGGTCCGACGATCACGCTCGTCACCACCGAGGCGCGCCAGTACGTCAGGACTCCCGCGGCCACGACCGTCACCGCGCCGGCTCCGGCCGGCGTCACCCGCGTGCCGCTGGCCTCGACCGCCGGTCTCGAAGTGGGCAACACGATCACCTTCGCCGCCGCCGCGGGCCCGGTCACGGGCACCATCACCGGTTTCGACACCGCCGCCAGGACGGTGGACCTGCGCTCCCCGCTCACCCGTGACCTCCCCGCCGGCACCGCGGTGTCCACCTCGCCCGGGGCGCCGAGCTCCGACGAGGCACCCGGCCTCGCCGGGGTCGGCGGACCCGCCACCCTGCGACCCACGGCGCCGGGACGGCTCACCGCCGGCTTCCACGGCGGGTTCCGGTTCGTCCTGGTCACCGTGTCGTCGCCGGGAAGCGTCTCGCTGTCCTCGCTGGGCGTGGACTTCCAGGCGTTCCGCGCCACCCCGGCCGACTACCGCGGCTGGTTCCTCTCCAGCGACGACCAGCTGAACCGGATGTGGTACGCGGGGGCCTACACGCTGCAGCTGAACCTGAAGGCGCCCGGGTTGAACGGCCTGCCGGACGCCCGCGTCTACGACGGCGCCAAGCGTGACCGCAGCATCTGGACCGGTGACCTGCTCGTCCAGGGCCCGACCGCGGTCAGCACCCTCGGCACCGTCGGCGCCCAGTACCTGCGCTCGTCGCTGGACGTGCTGCTCGCCCAGCAGCGGGCCGACGGCGCCCTTCCCGGCTCGCCCGACTTCGCCAAGCGCACCTCACCCCAGGGCGCCCCGCTCTACTACTCGAACAACTACTCCGGCTACGGCGCGCGGGCGTTCGTCGACTACTACCGCTACACCGGCGACAAGGCCTACCTCACCCGCGTGCTCCCGGCGCTGCGGCGAGAGCTGGCCTACAACGACACCTTCCTGAACGCCGACAACCTCGTGGTCTCCAACGACCGCGACTACTGGCAGGCCGCCCAGACCGGGGAGGTGACCAAGTACAGCATCGACTACTACGTCCTGCTGCGGGAGATGGCGTGGCTGGAGCGTTCCGCGGGGTCCGCGACCGCCGCCGCGGCGGACGACGCCAAGGCCGACGCCATCAGGACCGCGGTGATGACGACGCTGTGGAACCCCCGCCTCGGTGCGTACGGGCAGAGCAGCACCAACCCCGACCTGCTCGTGGGCGACGCGAACGCGCTGGCCCTGCGGTACGGGTTCGTGCCACGCGGGCACGAGGCGAGCGTGCTGGCCGCGCTGAGGACACTGTGGACCCCGCACGGCGCGATCATGGGGCCCGGCCTGCAGGACCCGACCGGGCACACGATCGAACCGTTCGGCAACGGGATGGAGACCGCGGGCCGCTTCAGCGTCGGCGACACCTCGGGTGCGCTGGATCTGATGCGCCGCACCTGGGGCCCGATGGTCGACGCGAACAACCCGCTGTTCACGGGTGCCTTCTGGGAGTTCAAGAACAGCGCCGGGACAGTGAACCGTGCGACCGCGAGCCTCGCCCACGGCTGGGCCGCCTCGCCGACGGTGCAGCTCACCGAGCAGGTGCTCGGCGTCACCCCGGTCGACGCCGGCTACCGGAGCTGGCGCATCGAACCGCACCCCGGCGACCTCGCGTGGAGCGCGGGCACCGTGCCGACGGCCTACGGGGCCATCCACGTCGGCTGGACCGCGCGGCGGCGGGCGGGCACGTTCACCCTCACCGCGCGAACACCGAGGGGCACGAACGGCACCATCGTCGTTCCGGTGCGCGGCGACGCGCGGATCACGGTCAACGGCCGGACGGTGTGGCGCCACGGCAACGGATTCGCCTACCACGCGACCGGCGGCGACGGCCACGTCGTGCTCACCGTGCCGGGTGGCGACTACCAGATCACCACCACGTGAACCCATGAGTGCGGGGATCCGAGTGTCCCCACGACAAAGGAGTCACCGCATGGACCTCACTCGCCGCTCGTTGCTGAAGTGGTCCGGGGCCGGCGCGGCCGCCGTCGGCGTCACGGTCGTCACGCCGTCCGTCCCGGCCGACGCCGCGCCGGCCGGGACGCTGACCGGGCCGGTGGCCGTCACGCCCCCCACCTCGGCGGCGTCGAGGGACGCCGTCGACCGGGCCCGGCAGCTCGTGGCCGGGATGACCCTCGACGAGAAGATCGCCTACTGCCACGGCATTCCGGCGACGCGGGGCTTCACCGGCCACATCCCCGCCAACACCCGGCTGGGCATTCCCGCGCTGCGCATGGCGGACGGACCAGGCGGAGTGGGCAACGGCTCCACCGGCGTCACCCAGTGGCCCGACTCGAAGGCGCTGGCGGCCACCTGGAACCCGGACACGGCCGCGGCGTACGGCACCGCCTACGGCGCCGAGCAGGCGGCCAAGGGCCACAACGTCGCCCTCGCCCCGTGCATCAACATCCTCCGCGTGCCGCACTGGGGCCGGTCGTTCGAGACCTACACCGAGGACCCCCACCTCAACGGGCGGCTCGCCGCGGCCACGATCCGCGGCATCCAGGCCAACCACGTGATCTCGACCGTGAAGCACTTCGTGGCCAACAACCAGGAGATCCTGCGCAACTCCATCGACGTCGTGGTCTCGCCGCGCGCCCTGCAGGAGATCTACTACCCCGGCTTCCGCGCCGCGACCCAGCAGGGGCGCGCGGGTGCGGTGATGACCTCCTACAACAAGGTCAACGGCACGTGGGCACACGAGAACCGGGTGAACGTGCAGGACGTCCTGCGGGACACGTGGGGCTTCGACGGCATGGTCATGTCCGACTGGGGCGGCACCCACAGCACCGTGCAGACCGCCAAGGCGGGCTCGGACACCGAGATGCCCGGCGGCACCTACCTCGGGGACGCGCTCGGGGCGGCGGTACGGCGCGGTGACGTGAGCGAGGCGCTGCTCGACACGATGGTGACGCAGGTCCTGACGCCGATGATCCGGATCGGGTTGTTCGACCACCCCCTCCCGGACCCGGCCACGGTGGTCGACGAGGTGGTCTCCACTCCCGCGCACCTCGACCTCGCCCGCCGCGTCGGCGTCGAGGGCAGCGTGCTGCTCAGGAACGACGGCACCCTGCCGTTCGGCCGCCCGTCGAGCATCGCGGTGATCGGTGACGCCGCCGACGCGGGCGCGCAGACCCACGGCGGCGGCTCCGGCAGCGTCAACCCCAACGGCGCCGTCGTCACGCCCCTGGCCGGGATCCGGGCCAGGGCCGGGTCGATCCCGGTGACCTACGCCCGCGGCACGCTCGGCATCGGGGCGTTGCCGACGGTCCCGGCGTCGGTGTTCGGCGCCGGGCTGACCGTCACCTACTACGCCGCCACCGACCTCACCGGTGATCCCCTGGGCACCGAGACCGTGCCGGACCTGAACGTCACCACCACACCGGCGACGGTCGAGAACGAGACCGACGGCTGGTCCGCCCGCTACACCGGGACGTTGCGCCTCGCCGAGACCGGCGGCTACCGGTTCAGCCTCGCCGCCGGCGGCCTCACGACGGTGACCATCGACGGGCAGACCGTGCTGACCTACCCGCCGAACCGCGAGAACGTCCAGAACGCGCTGGTCACGCTGACCGCGGGTGACCACGACATCGAGGTGACCTACAGCTCGGCCGCGCCGGTGCCCGGCAGGCGCCCGCCGCGCACCTCGCTGGTGCTGGGCTACCAGGCGGGGTACGAGCGGCTGCACCAGGAGGCCGCCGCGGCCGCCCGGTCCGCGGCCGTCGCGGTGGTGGTCGTCGCCGACGTCACCAGCGAGGGGATGGACCGCTCGACGCTGGCGCTGCCGGCCGACCAGGACGAGCTGATCACCGCGGTCGCCCGGGCCAACCCCCGCACCGTGGTCGTGCTGAACACCTCGGGTGCGGTGCTCATGCCGTGGCTGGACCGCGTGCGGGCCGTGCTCGCCAACTGGTACGGCGGCCAGGAACAGGGCAACGCGCTGGCCGCGATGCTCTTCGGCGACGCCGAGCCGGGCGGCCGACTGCCCGAGACGTTCCCCGCCACCGACCGCCAGGGCCCGGCCAGGACCAGCGTCGAGTTCCCCGGCGACGGGGTCCAGGTCTACTACGACGAGGGCCTGGCGGTCGGGTACCGCTGGTACCAGCAGTCGGGGGAGAAGCCCCTGTTCCCGTTCGGGCACGGCCTGTCGTACACGAGTTTCCGGCTGGAGCGGCTCCGCGTGTCCCGCACGCGGGACGGTCTCCGCGCGCAGGTGAGCGTCACCAACACCGGTCGTCGCGCCGGCGCCGAGGTCGTGCAGCTCTACCTCACCGCACCCGAGGCAGCGCGGGAACCGTCCCACCAGCTCAAGGCCTTCGCCAAGGTGACCCTCCAACCGCGGCAGAGCACGACGGTGTCCCTCGACGTGCCACGCGAGTCGCTGGCCGTCTGGCTGAACTCCGGCACCGGGTGGACGGTCCTGCCCGGCGCCTACACGATCGCGGTCGGCACCTCGTCGGCGGACCTGCCACTGCGTGAACGCGTGACGCTGTCCTGACTCCGGCCGCTCCCCGACCGCCTCGTCGCGAGGAGACACCATGACGACCACCCGCCAGGGCAGGGTCGGGCCACGGGCGTGGCGGCTGGCGGCGGCGACCGCGCTGGCGGTGGCGCTGCTGCCGCAGACCGGTGCCGCAGGGGCGACCGACCCCGACGGGGGGCTGCTTCGCGCCGTGGCGCTGACCGCCGAGCACCTCACCGACCCGCTCGGCATCGACACCGCGACACCGCGACTGTCGTGGCTCGACAGCTCGAACGTCAACGGCGCGGCCCAGACGGCCTACGAGGTCGCGGTCTCGACCGCTGCCCGCGGATCGGGCACGGTGTGGGAGTCCGGCAAGGTGGACTCCGCACGGTCCTACGACGTCGGCTACGCCGGCCCACCGCTGCGGTCGCGCACCCGGTACCGCTGGACGGTGCGGGTGTGGGACAACCGCGGGCACGCCTCGCCGTGGAGCCGGTCGGCCTGGTTCGAGACGGCCTTCCTCGATCCGGCGGCGTTCCAGGGCGCCTGGATCGGCCGGCGTGCGGCAGCCGGTGAGACGACGCCGAACCCGCTGCTGCGCAAGGAGTTCCCGCTGCACGGCGGGATCACCAGCGCCCGCGCGTACGTGTCCGGGCTGGGCTTCCACCAGCTGTACGTCAACGGCCACCGCATCGGCGATCACGTGCTCGATCCGGCGTTCACCAACTACGACCGGACCGTGGACTACGTGACCTACGACGTCACGGCGGACGTGCGGGCCGGCCGCAACGCGGTGGGGGTGGGCCTGGGCAACGGCTGGTACGCCGGCAACGCGGACCATTTCAGCGTTCCCGAGGCGGTGCCCTGGCAGCCCGCCCGACCCGAGCTCAAGTTCCAGCTCACCGTGCGCTACGCCGACGGCAGCTCCGCCCAGGTGGTCAGCGACACCGGTTGGGTCACCGCCGACGGGCCGACGACCGCCGACGACGTCCAGTCCGAGACCTATGACGCCCGCCTCGTCCGACCCGGGTGGACATCGCCCGGATACGCCGCGAACGGGTGGACCCCGGCCGTGACCGTCCCGGCGCCGACCGGTGTGCTCCGGGCGCAGTCGATCCCACCCGTCCGGCGGACCGCGACCACGAGACCGGTGGCGGCCACCGAGCCCCGCAGCGGCGTGACGGTCTACGACTTCGGCACCACCACCTCGGGCTGGGCGCGGATCACCATGCTCGGCGCGTCCGGCACATCGGTGCGCATCCGCTACGCGGAGCGGCTCAACCCCGACGGGACAGCCGAAGACGAGAACGGCCAGACCGACGTCTACACCCTCAGGGGCGGCGGCCCGGAGACCTACGAGCCGAGCTGGGGGTGGAAGGGCTACCGGTACGTGCAGGTGTCGGCCGCCGCCGCGCCGCCCAGGATCCTCTCCGCCCGAGGCGTGGCGGTGCACACCGCGCTGGCGAGCACGGGCGACTTCCACAGTTCCAGCGCGCTGTTCGACACCATGCACGACGCGATGCGCCGGACCATCCTGAACAACCAGTACTCGTTCGGCACGGACACCCCTGTCTACGAGAAGGGTGGCTGGACCGCGGACAACCGGCTCATCGCGATCGCCGCGATGAGCAACTTCGACATGCAGGCCTATACCGAGAAGTGGATGCGGGACTTCACCGACGACCAGTACCCCGACGGCAGCCTCCCGCTGATCGTGCCCAGCCCGGCCACCTGCACCACCGCCCCGTTCCCGGTCTGCGCGGACTGGCACGTGACCGAACCGGTGTGGGAGAGCGCCGACATCCTGATGCACACCTACCTGTACACCTACTACGGCGACCTCTGGTCGGTCCGCCGTGACTACGGCACGATGGCGGCGTGGCTGAACAAGGTGGAGTCGGAGATCAGCACGACCGGCTACCTCTACCAGGGCTTCACCTTCGGCGACTGGTCGGTGCCCACGAACTCGGTCGCCCCGTCCAGCCAACTCATCGGCAGCATGTTCGTCCACGAGTCGGCGGCCGAACTGGCCAGGCTGGCCACACTGCTCGGTGAGGCGGCCGGAGCCCGCCACTACCAGCAGCTGGCGGACGCCGTCCGGACGGCCGTCACCTCGAGGTTCTACGACCCCGCCCGGCACGTCTTCCGCGACCCGCCCGGCACGGCCCCCGAACCCGGCGGCTACTCGCAGACCGCGAACCTGCTGGGCCTGGCCTTCGGGCTCGCACCCGCGAGGGACCGGCGGGCGATCGTGGCGAACCTGGTCGCCGACGTGGCCGCCAAGGGCAACCACCTCGCGACCGGAGCCAACGGTTCCCAGTGGATCCTGCCCGTTCTGACCGAGGCCGGTTACGGCGACCTCGCCTACCAGATCGCCACCAACCCGACCTACCCCGGCTGGGGGCACTGGTTCGAACAGTGCGGCGCGACCACCATGTGGGAGGCGTGGGAGTGCGACACCGCCCGGTCCCACGACCACGCGTTCATGGGCACGATCGACGACTGGTTCTTCACCCACCTCGCCGGAATCCAACCGACCGGGCCCGCGTTCCGGACCATCCGCGTGAAGCCCTATCCGGTCGGTGACCTGACCACCGCCTCGGCCGACCAAACCACGCCGCTCGGACGGGTGAGCTCCAGCTGGCGGCGGTCCGGGCACACGTTCGACCTCACCGTGCGGATCCCGGTCGGCGCGACCGCCCAGATCCACGTACCGGCGGCCGAACCGGCCTCCGTCCGTACCCACGGCGGGGCGACGTTCACCGGTACTCAGGACTGTTGTGCCGTCTACACGGTCCGCTCCGGGACATACGCGTTCCAGTCCACGATGTGACCCGTCGCGGCGGTGTGCGGGGTCCGTCGCCGGGACGACCAGAGCCCCGGTTCCGCCGGACATCGGCAGCACACCGCCACAGGATGAACGCCTGATCGGCTCGTGGAGCCGCTTGGCGGCGAGCACCGCGAGCAGGCCCACCGCGCCGCCGCCCCACGGCGACTGTCATCCCCGGGCAGGCCCCTGTTCACGGCCCCTGTCGACCGGTTCCGACTGGATCAGGATCGGCACCCGGCGCTGGCGGCTCGGGCGAGGGGCGTGGGCCGAGCGGGACCAGCCCTTCGTCGTGGACCGCCAGCGGCTCGTGACTGGTTACCGGCTCCCGCCGATCGGCGCAGCGGGGCCAGCAGCGCCGCGGATCAGGCGGGCGCCGACCGGCGTCCTGGGGTCTGCTTCTCGGCTCCCGGCATCGCCGGTCCACTTCGCCGAAATGCATTTTCAGGCCGCGGTGGTGAAAGTTTCGGAATGGTGTTTCGTCGCTGGGACCTAATTCGAAAGTTTCGGCGATCCCGCCTGGTTGGCGTTCATTCTGGCGGTGCTCTCGTCCTTTGGTCGCGCTCTCATGGATGGTGACGCCCGCCCTCGCTGTCGTGGCCATGCGTGGACTGGAGCTGAAGTCACCGCAGGTAGAAGAGGTCATCTCGTCTTTTCGGGAGATCGCGTGGATCGTGTGATCATTAGTTAGCGCTCACATCGAGACAGTCGGAGATATTGACTTAATGTCGACGGTCTGTCTACATTCGGTGCAGCGCCGCTACGTGGCCGCTTGATGGCGTGAGGCACGCCGCCTGCGTTTGTCGATCCTTGTGGACAACGATGTCGGAAGGAATCTGCGATGGGTCAAACTGCTTCGAGAATTCGGTTGGCGGCGGTGGTCTGTCTCGCTGTGGGGTTGTTGGTCACGGGGTTCGTGTCGGTGTTCGCCGGCACCGCGCACGCGGCGGCATCGACACTGGGTGCCGCGGCGGCACAGTCCAACCGCTACTTCGGCACCGCGGTCGCGGCCGGCAAGCTCGGTGACAGCACCTACACCACGATCCTGCGGCGTGAGTTCAACGCCATCACGCCGGAGAACGAGATGAAGTGGGACGCGACCGAGCCGTCCCGCAACTCCTTCAACTTCGCCAACGGCGACCGGATCGTCAGCCAGGCCCGCGGTCAGGGAGCGCGGATGCGGGGGCACGCCCTGCTCTGGCACCAGCAGCAGCCGGGATGGGCGCAGGGCCTTTCCGGCAGTGACCTGCGGTCGGCGATGATCAACCACGTCACCCAGGTCGCGACGCACTACAAGGGCCAGATCTACGCCTGGGACGTGGTCAACGAGGCGTTCGCCGACGGCAACAGCGGCGGCCGCCGGGACTCCAACCTGCAACGCACCGGCAACGACTGGATCGAAGCCGCGTTCCGCGCCGCCCGCAACGCCGACCCGAACGCCAAGCTCTGCTACAACGACTACAACACCGACGGCATCAACGCCAAGAGCACCGGCGTCTACAACATGGTGGCCGACTTCAAGAACCGCGGCGTGCCGATCGACTGCGTCGGCTTCCAGTCCCACCTGACCAACTCGGCGCCGAGTGACTACCAGGCCAACCTCCAGCGCTTCGCCGCCCTCGGCGTCGACGTGCAGATCACCGAGCTGGACATCTCCGGTTCGAACCAGGCCGCCGTCTACGGCAACGTCACCCGCGCCTGCCTGGCCGTCTCGCGCTGCACCGGCATGACCGTGTGGGGCATCCGGGACAGCGACTCGTGGCGGACCGGGGAGAACCCGCTGCTGTTCGACGGCAACGGCAACAAGAAGGCCGCCTACAACACGGTCCTGGACGCCCTCAACACCGCCGCCCCCGGCGGTGGCGATCCCGGCGAGCCGCCGGCCGGCAGCGGCGAGCTGCGGTCGGCGGGGGCGAACAGGTGCCTGGACGTGCCCGGCGCCAGCACGACCAACGGCACGCAGGTGCAGCTGTGGGACTGCCACGGCCAGTCCAACCAGCAGTGGACCTACACGTCGAGCAAGCAGCTGACCGTGTACGGCAGCAAGTGCCTCGGCGCCAGCGGTCGAGGCACGGCCAACGGCACCGCGGTGGTCATCTGGGACTGCGACGGTGACGCCAACCAGCAGTGGAACGTCAACGCCAACGGCACGATCACCGGTGTCCAGTCGGGGCTGTGTCTCGACGCCATCGGCGCCGGCACGGCCAACGGCACCAAGATCCAGCTCTACGCCTGCACCGCCGCCGCGAACCAGCAGTGGACCGGCCTCGAGACCGACGGCGGCGGCAATGCGCGGTGACCGTGGCGCGGGACGCGCACCGGTACCCGTGGTGACGAGGAGGTGACCGGCATGTGGCGAGGCGTCAGGGCCGCCGTGGTCGCGGTGGGGCTGGCGGCGGGGATGGTCGCGACCCAGCCGGCGTCGGCCGCCGACAACCCGTACCAGCGGGGCCCGGACCCGACCGTGCAGAGCGTGGCGGCCAGCCGGGGGACGTTCGCGACCGCGTCGGTCAGCGTGCCGCCCGGCAACGGGTTCAACGGCGGGATGATCTACTACCCGACGGACACCAGCCTGGGCACCTGGGGCGCGGTGGCGATCGTGCCGGGTTACACGGCCAAGTTCGCCAACGAGGAGGCCTGGATGGGGCCGTGGCTGGCCTCGTTCGGGTTCGTCGTGATCGGGGTGGAGACCAACAGCCTCACCGACTACGACACCGCCCGGGGCACGCAGCTGCTGGCCGCGCTGGACTACCTCACGCAGCAGAGCCCGGTGCGTGACCGCGTCGACGCGACCCGGCTGGGCGTGATCGGGCATTCCATGGGTGGTGGCGGTGCGATCAGCGCGGCGGAGCGGCGACCGTCGCTGAAGGCCGCCGTGCCGCTCGCGCCCTTCTCGCCGTCGCAGAACCTGGCCACCGACCAGGTGCCGACGATGATCGTCTCCGGGCAGAACGACACCGTGGTCACCCCGTCCTACCTGGACGGTCTGTACGCGACCATGCCGGCCGCGACGCAGAGCGCGTTCGTGGAGATCGCCGGGGCCGACCACCTGTTCCCGACCCGGGCGAACGCGACCGTGACCCGGCTGACGATCCCGTGGCTGAAGATCTTCCTCGACCAGGACACCCGGTACACCCAGTTCCTGTGCCCGTCGCTGGCCGACTCGTCCGGCGTCTCGCGGTACAGGAGCAGGTGCCCGTACGTGCCCCCGGGCGGCGGCTCGACACCGCCGCCGCCGACGGCGCGGCAGTGTCTCGACGCGACCGGCGCCGGCACGGCCAACGGCACCAAGATCCAGCTGTACGCCTGCACCGCGGCTGCGAACCAGCAGTGGAGCGGGCGCGACTGACAGACCGCGTCGCGGTCACGTTCCGGGTGGTGGGCTCATGAGGCCCACCGCCCGGAACTGTCACGTCCGCCTCCGGGTTCGACGCTCGGAGCGCGGTGTATCGGTTGTCGCCGTACGCGGCCTACGGTTGCTTCGCGACACCGATCAGGAGGAGCGATGAGCCAGCCCGACACACTGTCGATGAGCCAGATCGACGACCTGGAGGACCGCCGCTACCGGGCGATGGTCGACGGCGACACCGGAGCGCTCGGCGAGCTCCTGAGCGACGAGGTGATCTACACGCATTCCAACGCCTCGGTCGACACGAAGACCTCCTACCTGGAACGGCTCCGCACCGGAGACCTCGTGTACCACTCGCTGGAGCACACCACCGACAGCGTGGTGAGCCGGCCGGGAGTGGTGATCATCGGCGGCACCATGTCGGGGTCGATCCGCATGCACGGGGCCGCGAAGTCGCTGAACAGCCGGGTCGTCTCCGTCTGGGTGGCTGAGGCCGGACGGTGGCGTCTCGCGGCGTTCCAGCCGACCCCGGTCCCCGCCTGACCGGAGCTGGACCCGGCTCGCGATCAGCCGCGCCGCTTCGTCCGGGGCTTGGACTGGTAGCGCTCCCTGCGTACGGTCGTGCGGCGTCCCTTGATGCTGGTGCCCCGGAGTGCGGCGATCACCTCGTCCGCGGCCGACTCCGGCACCTCGACGAGTGAGAAGCGGTCGGTGATCTCGATCGCGCCGATGTCGCGGCCGGTGAGGCGCGACTCGCCGGCGATGGCACCCACCAGGTCCTGCGGTCGCACGCCTGCCGCGCGTCCGGTGCCCACGTACAGCCGGGTCATGCCCTCGCGGGCGGTCCTGCCGCGGCGGCGTTCACGGCCGGCGCGGTCGTCCGGCGCCAGTGGGGCGACCTCGGGGATGTCCTCCTCGTCGGCCGCGGCGCCGCTCGCCTCGTGCGCCAGTCTGACCGCGGCGAGCGCGACCTCCACCAGGTCGAACTCGTCGGCGAGGGGCTCCACCACGGCGCGGAACCGCTCCAGATCGCCGTCGAGGAGGGTCTCGCGCAGCGCCGCGCGGGTCAGCTCCAGCCGGCGGGAGCGCAGGTCGGCGACGGTGGGCAGCGTCTCGACCGGGATCCGCCGGCCGGTCACCTGCTCGATCGTCTTGATCATCCGTAGTTCGCGGGGCTCGGCGAGCGTGACGGCGACCCCCTCACGCCCTGCCCGGCCGACGCGGCCGACGCGGTGCACGTAGGCCTCGGGCGCGCTCGGCACGTCGTAGTTGACGACGTGGGTGAGCTGCTCGATGTCCAGCCCTCTGGCCGCGAGGTCGGTGGCCACGACGAGGTCGAGCGTGCCCGCCCGCAGCCGCCCCACCACACGGTCACGCTGCTGCTGGTCGAGTCCGCCGTGTAGACCCTCGGCGCGGTAGCCGCGTCCGTTCAGCGTCTCGGTGAGCTGGTCGACCGCCTCCCGGGTGCGGCAGAACAC
>NZ_JBJMIE010000799.1:0-5422 GCF_045807065.1 Actinophytocola sp.
CCAGGTCGGCACGGTCGCCTCCCGGGACTCCTCCATCGGCGCGCTGCTCGGCGAGGCCATCGAGAAGGTCGGCGAGGACGGCGTGATCACCGTGGAGGAGTCCTCCACGATGGCCACCGAGCTCGTCATCACCGAGGGCGTCCAGTTCGACAAGGGCTTCGTGTCGGCGTACTTCGTCACCGACCCCGAGGCCCAGGAGGCCGTGCTGGAGGACACCTACATCCTCCTGTACCGGGAGAAGATCTCCTCCCTCAACGACCTGCTGCCGATCCTCGAGAAGATCGCCCAGGCCGGCAAGCCCGTGGTGATCATCGCCGAGGACGTCGACGGTGAGGCGCTGTCCACGCTCGTCGTCAACGCCATGCGCAAGACCATCCGCGCGGTCGCCGTCAAGGCGCCCTACTTCGGTGACCGCCGCAAGGCGTTCCTGGAGGACCTCGCGGTCGTCACCGGCGGCACGGTCATCTCCTCCGACGTCGGCATGAAGCTCTCCGAGGTCGACCTGGACGTGCTGGGCACCGCCCGGCGCGTGGTCGTCACCAAGGACGACACGACGCTGGTCGAGGGCGGCGGCACCAAGGAGGCCCGGGCCGGTCGCGTGGAGCAGATCCGCCGCGAGATCGAGGCCACCGACTCCGACTGGGACCGCGAGAAGCTGCAGGAGCGGCTGGCCAAGCTGGCCGGCGGCGTCGCGGTCATCAAGGTCGGCGCCGCCACCGAGACCGAGCTGTCGGAGCGCAAGCACCGCATCGAGGACGCGGTCGCCGCCACCAAGGCCGCGGTCGAGGAGGGCATCGTCCCCGGCGGCGGTTCGTCGCTGGTGCACGTGGCCAAGGAGCTCGAGGCACTGGCCGAGCAGCAGTCCGGCGACGTGGCCACGGGTGTCCGGCTCGTGCGCCAGGCGCTGTCCGCGCCGCTGTCCTGGATCGCGGCCAACGCCGGTCTCGAGGGCCCGGTCGTCGTGTCCAAGGTCAAGGAGCTCGGCTGGGGCCACGGCCTGAACGCGGCGAAGCTGACCTACGGCGACCTGGTCGCCGACGGTGTCGTCGACCCCGTCAAGGTCACTCGTTCGGCGGTCACCAACGCGGCGTCCATCGCCCGGATGGTGCTCACCACCGAGGCTTCGGTCGTGGAGAAGAAGGAAGTGGAGCCGGAGGCCGCCGCGGGGCACGGCCACGGGCATGGCCACGGCCACGGTCCCGGTTTCTGACCGGTTTCCGACCTGAAAGACGAACGCCGCATCCGGTGCCAACCTCACCGGACGCGGCGTTCGCGCGTGTGGAGCCCTATCTGGCCACGGCCAGCGTGCGCTTCTCCACCTTGATGATCGCCTCCCGCTCACCCTCGGAGAGGCCACCCCAGATCCCGTACGGCTCGTGCACCGCGAGTGCGTGCTGCCGGCACAGCTCCAGCACGGGGCAGGCCTGGCAGATCGCCTTGGCTCTCGCCTCGCGGCGCGCCCGGGCCGGACCGCGTTCACCGTCCGGGTGGAAGAAGAACGCACTGTCCATGCCTCGGCAAGAGCCCTCGAGCTGCCAGTCCCACACGTCCGCGTTGGGCCCCGGGAGCCTCCGAGTGTCTGCCATTGGTGACCGCCTCCCTCGCCGGCTGTTCGCACTCACCGGCTACTCCATTCGGTGCAGCGCAACCAACGCTAGAACCGCGCCAAAGCTTGTTCAATAGTGATCGACTTATTGGCCTGGGGATTCAACCGATCGGTGAAGGGGCCTCCACGCTGCGTATTCGTCGATCCAGTTGCCGGACCCCTCGGATCACCCGACGATGGGGGTGTGGCGACCAAGCAAACGTCCGTGGGCGATCACGTCCGACTGGTGGACCGGGTCGCGCCCGACGAGGAGACACTGCCGGTCGCGGCCGTTGCCCGCAGGCTGGGGGTGGCGCCGGCGACGCTGCGGACGTGGGACCGCCGCTACGGGATCGGCCCACGTGCCCACACGACGGGCCGGCACCGCCGGTACACCCACGACGACATCGCGCGGCTCGAACTGATGCAGCACGCCCTCCTGCGCGGCGCGACCCCGGCCGAGGCGGCGAACTACGCCCTGCGGTCCGTGGCCCCGCCGTCCCCGGAGGTCGTGACCTCGCGTGACGCCGGAGCGTCGCTACTGCGTGAGTTCAGCACCCGATCGGGTGCCGTCCTGGGCCTGTCCCGGGCGGCGACGGCCATGGACGCGGTCGCCGCCCAGCTGCTGCTCGCCGACAGCATCGAGGCGCTCGGCGTCGTCTCGATGTGGGACGACGTGCTGCGCCCGGTGCTGGCCGCGCTGGCGAGCCGGTGGGCGCACTCGGGTGAGTACGTGGAGGTCGAGCACCTGGTGCACGAGTGCGCGCTGGCAGCGCTGATCGGCGCGACGCCACTGGTGACCGCGCCGAAGAACCCGCGTCCGGTGCTGCTGTGCTGCGCGCCGGAGGAGCGGCACTCGCTGCCGCTGTACGTACTGCGTGCGGCGCTGGCCAGGCAGGGCATCGGCACGCAGATGCTGGGTGCCGCGCTGCCGACGTCCGCGCTGGCCGCCGCGGTCCGCCGAACGGGCCCGGCCGCGGTGGCGGTGTGGGCGCAGCTGCCGCGGAACGGGCGGCCGGAGGTGTTCGCGGAGGTGCCCCGCACGCGGCAGCGGGTCAGGCTGTTCGCGTGCGGGCCGGGGTGGTTCACCGCGGACCTGCCGGACCGCGTGGACCGGCTGGACGACCTGTCCGACGCGGTGCACCGGATAGAAGGCCTGGTCACCACGCCGCGCTGAGTCGAGATCCGCGCAGGGCCGGCCTCTGCGATCTTCGAGGTCACGGCGTGGTCGTGGTTGGGGACGTGGTCGTCGTCGTGGTCGTCGTCCAGGTTGCGGTGGTCGGTGCGGTGGTGGTCGGGGGCTCCTCGGAGGTCGTCGTCGTGGTGGTGGTGGTCGAGGCGTCGGAGGTGCGCTTCGGCTTGCCGGAGACGCACGAGTCGATCCAGAACTCGCGGATCTGGTCCGCCCATTCCTTCGAGACGCCGCCACTGGCCGTGTCGGCCGGGTAGTCCTCCGGACGGGTGAGGCCGTTGAAGGCCCTGGTGCACCGCGCCTTGTCGATCAGAGGGGCTTCCTGGGCGCGCAGGAGGTTGCCGGCCTCCGCGCCCTCTTGGGCCACCTTCCTGAGGTAGGCGATGCGTTCCTCGTACGTCGACGGTGACCCGGTGCAACCGGCGAGCGGCAGCGCGGCCACGAGCGCCAGGGTGAGTACCACTTGTCGGGGTCGCATGGCGCCGAACTTAACGGGCCGGAACTGTCGGTGGACCCCGGTAGGCTGCGATTCGGGAACCGGAGGCGTTCCCCACCCGGCATCGGGGGAGCTGTGACCGCCACACTGGAAGAAGCCGCGTTCGGGGCTCGGCCTGGCCTTGTCGTCAGCGCCGTCCCCGAGGAACCGCGTGGCCGGTGGCTGGCGGCCGTCGTACTCGGTGCCCAGGGGTGGTACGCGCGGGCGGCCACACTTCTCACACCTCTGACCCAGCGCCCCGACGACCTGGGGGCCCTCGCCGCGGCCACGCTGGCCTCCCATCGCCGGCAGCTCGGCGGGCACGCGGCCGCGCGGCCGCTCGACGCGCGGGCCCTCGTCCGGTCCACCAGTGACGAGGCCCGCGCCGACGCCCTCCTCGGGCTCGCGGCCGACGCCATCGGAGCGGGGCGGCTCGACGAGGCACGCCGCGCGCGGGACCGGGCACCCCGGACGACCTGGCGCGCACGGGTGCGCACGGGCTGGGTCTCGGCGGAGATCGAGTTGAGCGCCGGTCGAGCCGACCTCGCGCGGCCCCACGCGGAGCGGGCGCTCGCGGAGTCCACCGGCACCCGGCACCGGCTCAAGTCGGAGATCGTGCTGGGCGCCGCGCTCAGGGACGCCGATCCGGCCATGGCCCGAAAGCTCGTCACCCGGGCGCGGGACGAGGCTACGGATCTGCACCTGTTGTCCCTGGTCTGGCCGGCGTCACTGCTTCTGGCCGAAGCTGACCCGGACGAGGCACTAACGCATCGCCGCTGTGCCGCGATCGCCTTACACAGTGTGTTACGGAGAGCAGAGCCCCGCGGGCGCGCACTCGCGGAACGCTCTCCATGGGTGCCTACAGTGACTGGCCCAACCGGGTGACCGCGGGCGCTCGGACATCTGGGCGAACTGGTCAGCAGATTTACCACCAGATCGTGTCAAGGTTCGCCCTCAAGCGTCCGATAGGGAGTAGTACGTCACTCGGCTGCAGGAAGGAGTCCCCGTGACGACGGTCTTGATTTGCGACGACCGCCGCGGCGTGCGGGAAGGACTGACCCGTGTCATGTCCGCGGTGCCAGGTGTGAGTCGCATCGACTGCGTAGCACACGGTGACGAGCTGCTCGCCCGATTCTCCCGCGCTCCCGTCGACGTGGTTCTGGTCGGCACGCAGCGTGCGGTTCCCACCGGCGTCGAGGCCACTCGCCGCCTGGTGTCGGCGAACCCGACGGCCAACGTCATCGTGTTCGGCGCTCCGGACGACGCGAGCAGCATCGCCGCGGCCATCGCGGGCGGTGCTCGTGGGTACCTCCGGTGGGACGCGTCCCGGCCGGAACTGGTGGCCGCGCTCGCGCACACGCTGGCGTCCACCTCGGTGCCGGCGCCCCGTCAGCCCTCCGACCCCGGTGTTCAGCTGACCGACCGCGAGCTGCAGGTGCTCCGCGGGATGGCGATGGGCAAGAGCAACGGACAGATCGGACGGGAGCTGTACCTCTCGGAAGACACGGTCAAGACGCACGCGCGGCGGTTGTTCCGCAAGTTGGGCGTTCGGGATCGTGCTCAAGCCGTGGCGCACGGCTTCCGGCGAGGGCTCGTCTCCTAGGCTCTGCCATGTGACTGGTTCCGAGTTAGCCGCGTCTGACGACAGGGATGGGTCGGTCAGGCCGGCTGACGGGGACGACCGGGGTTCGAGTGCGGACGCCGGGAGTCGGGGTGGGGCCGGGGTGCGTGGGGAAGGGTCTGGCGATCGGGATGGGTTGGCCAGGTCTGCTTCTCGCTCTCGTGGGTCTTCTTCGGCTGGTTTGGGCGGTGTCTCTCCGGAGGGTGGGGCCGGGGTGGGTGAGGAGGGGCTTGGCGATCGCGATGGGTTGGCCAGGTCCGCTTCTTCCTCTCGCGGGTCTTCTTCGGCTGGTGAGGGTGGAGTGGGCGGGGAAGGGCTTGGCGATTGGGATGGGTCCGCCAAGCCCTCTTTCGAGCCTTCTGTGGCCAGCCGTACCCCTGAGTCGGGCGTTGACGACGGTGACTTAGCCGACGGTGACTTAGCCGACGGCGAGTATGTCGACGGCGAGTATGTCGATGGCGAGTTCGTGGACGGCGGGTATCCGGTGCGGCCCTTCTGGGCTCGGACCTCGACGCTCGTCGTCTTCGTCGTTGTGTTGTTCCTGGTTTC
>NZ_JBJMIE010000800.1:0-3896 GCF_045807065.1 Actinophytocola sp.
TGGGCTGCGGTTGGGGCGAGCTGCTCCTGCGCGAGGCGGGGTTCAGCGCCGACTTCTGCCTGCTCCTGCCGCCGGGCTGGCGGGACGACCCGGCCGCGCGGGCCGCCGGCGAGGCCAGGATCGAGGTCGCGAAGAAGGCCGGGATGCGTCCGTTCGTCGAGCGGCTGATGTACCGGTGGACACCCCGGGACGGCCTGCCCGCACGCCCCGGCCGGCTCGTCTACCGCGAGGAACCCGACGACGAGGTGATCCTCGACGTCCTGCGCCGCGTCGTGCACGGGTCGCTCGACGCGCACGAGGTGCGCACGCGCGAGAAGGACGGCGTGGACGCGGCCGCCCGGGATGAGTTGGACTTCCTCAAGTGGATGCCGTCACCCCGTGACTGGTGGCGTCTCGCGTTCACCCGGGACGGTGATCTCGTGGGCCTGACCGTGCCCGGCCGCAACCACGCGTCACCGGTGATCGGGATCGTCGGAGTCGTGCCGGAGCAGCGGGGCCACGGGTACGCCTACGATCTGCTCGTCGAGTCCACGCACCTGCTGGTCGAGCAGGACGTCGAGGAGATCGTGGCGGAGACCGACACCACGAACACCCCGATGGTCGCCACCTTCGCCCGCGCCGGCTATCCGGTCACTCAGGAAAGGGTCTACCTCAAGTAGATGGATACGCTCGCCGCCGCGCGGTACGCGGCCCTGCGCTGGAACACCCCGCTGTCCGAGAGCCACGCCGACGAACTGCTCGACCACCTCGACCTGGGAGGGGCGACGCACGTCGTCGACCTGGGCTGCGGTTGGGGCGAGCTGCTCCTGCGCGCGGCGGAACGGACCCGGGCCGGCGCCGTCGGCGTCGACACCGACCCGGCGGGCCTGGACCGCGGGCGGCGAGCGGCCATGGATCGCGGCCTGGACGTCACGTTCGTCGAGCAGCGGGCGCAGGACTGGCGCGGCACCGCCGACCGCGCCCTGTGCGTCGGTTCCGCGCACACGCTGGGCGGCACGCGACCGATGCTGGAGCGGCTCGCCGAGGTCGTACCGCGCGGCCGCGTGCTGGTGGGCGACGGCTGCTGGGAGTCGCCGCCCACCGCGCCGGCGCACGCCATCTTCAGCGACGACGTCCTGCCGCTCGCCGACCTGGTCGCGGCCTGCGGCCGGCTGGGCTGGCACGTGTTGCACCTGAGCACGGCTGACCAACACGAGTGGGACGACTTCGAGTCACGCCACCGCGCCGGGCCGCGCCGATGGCTGCTGGCCAACCCGGCGGACCCGCGGGCGCCGGAGGTGCGGCGGCAACAGGACGAGCGGGAACGCGAGTACCTGACCGCCTACCGCGGGGTGCTGGGCTTCGCGTACCTGGTCCTGGCCAGGTAGCACGTCAGTCCGCGGCGAGCTCGGACCAGCGTTCCCGCGCGGGCGTGCGCCACCGGACGTGGAGCTCGTTGAACAGGGCCGTCGCCGTGGTGCCGCTCCACCTCGGGGGCAGCAGCTCCGCCGGCAGCTGCGGGTCCAGGAAGGGGAACCGCCGCCATTCGTGCACCAGCATGGTCTGCGCGCGCAGCACCTCGTCCGGTGTGGACGGTGCCAGCGTGGTGAACTCGTCCACGAACGCCTGGTACCGGGTCGCGACCTCGGCCAGGTCCCACGCCCGCTCGACCATCGACAGCTCGGACCCCAGTGCGCCGTACTGGGCCAGGTACGACATCGCCTGCGACGACAGGTCCAGCTCGTCCAGGATGAGCTTCGCGTCGGCCTCGGCGGCCAGGTGCGGGGTGATCCACACGCCCGCGGTGGGGGAGCCGAACCCCGCCCAGCTGAGCCTGGTCCGCAGCTTGTGCCGCAGGTCCCGCTGCGTCTCCGGCACCGACACCAGCACGACCAGCCACCGGCCGTCCCATTCCCGGGACCCGCTGCCGAACCCGTAGATCCTGCCCGCGCCCTCGGCCAGCAGTCGGCGGGCCGGCTCGGTCAGCGTCCACCGCACTCGCCTGCCGACGCGGTCGGAACGCAGCCAGCCCTCGGCCGCCGTGCGGGCAAGCGCTTGCCGGGCCGCCTTCTCCTCAATGCCGAACAACGCCAGCGCCGCCACCAACGTCGACGTCCACACCGAGCGGTCCAGTGGCAGCACGAACTCGCCGAGCACCGTCGTGAGCAGAGAACGCGCGCTGCCACCGCTCACCTCGCGGCGGCGGCTCACCACCGGTCCGGACATAAGCCCCCAGTCCTAGAAGAGGGTCGGAGGCAGATAACCCTCCAACGTCAGCAGACGGCGTTTCGACTCGACGCCGGTGCCGCCGCTGAACCCGCCGAGGCCGTCGCCGGCGACCACCCGGTGGCAGGGCACCACGATCGGGATCGGGTTGCTGCCCATGATCGAACCGATGCCGCGCGGCGGAATACCGCTGCCGCTGCGGGCCGCCAGCTCCCCGTACGTCACGACCCTGCCGTAGGGCACCGTCTTGTAGAGGGTGCCGAGCACGCGGCGCTGGGCGGTGGACATCAGCCGCCAGTCCACCGTCACCTCGAACTGCCGGCGAGCGCCGGCGAAGTACTGCCTCAGCTGAGCCAGCACGCCGCCCATCGCCGGGGACTCGGCCTCGGGCAGGCCGAGCCGCGCGGCGATCGCGGCCCTGATGTGTGGCGAGTCGGTGAAGGCGGTGGCCACCAGTCCATCGTCGGTGACCGCCGCCAGGACGTCGCCAAGTTCGGTCGGCACACTGCCGAACGCCACGGTGCCCATCAGGTCATTATGCGCGGGTACTCAAGCGGACTGCTCCGACGTGTCACCGAGCCGGGGGAACGGCGAGGTGGAGAAGACCACCTCGACCGCCACCCCGAAGTACTCCGCGATCCGCAGGGCGAGGTACAGCGACGGGCTGTACTCGCCCCGCTCCAGGTAGCCGATCGTCTGGTAGTGGACGCCCAGCGCCTCCGCCAGCTGCCGGCGCGAGACCCCGCGTTCGACGCGCAGCATCGCGATCCGGTTGTAGATCGTCTCGCCGGCCGTGTTCTTCCCTGTCATGTCACCCGCTGCATTGCCCGTTCGCGCCGTTCCGCCACCGTCGAGCCGGACTCGCGGCGTGCCATCCTGCGCATCACCATAGGGGCCACCAGCAGACCCACCACGGCCCAGGCCAGGAGGACGCCCAGCGTCTCCAGGTGTCGCCACGAGTCGCCGATCTCCGCCATCCGCAGCGCGTCCGGCAGCATCGCCGACCGCATGCCCAGCCCGAGCCAGTAGATCGGGAACACCTGGGCGATGCCCTGCACCCAGTCGGGCATCGCGCTGATCGGGTAGAAGATGCCGGAGATCGCGGTGAGCCCCATCATCGGCAGCATCACGATCCCGGCGTTGCGCGGGTTCGAGAAGAGCGAGCCGATCACCGCGCCGATGGGCAGGGTCGCGACCAGGCCGATCACGAGCACCCAGATCAGCGTGAACCAGTTGATCGAGATGCCGTCCAGCATGAACAGGCTCGGGACCAGGATGATCAGCTGGGAGATCACCACCATGCCGGAGAGCAGTGTGATCTTGCCGATCAGGTAACCGAGCATGCCGTTCGGGATCGCTTTCGCCCGCAGCAGCGTGCCGTCTTCCCGCTCGACGGCCAGCGACATCGCCAGCGTCACCATCCCGGTGAACGCCACTCCCATGCCGACCACGCTGGGTAACGTGCGCGAGCCGAGCGAGAACGACGTGCCGGGCACCGCGGCGCCCTTCATGAAGAACATGACGACCAGCAGGACCGCGTTGGGGAAGAAGTAGTTCCACAGGTCCTGGGACGTCCTGAACGTCTGCCGCAGCTCCGCAATCACGCCGGCCGACATGGGGGCAATGGTTCCCAGCGGCCGGCTGTTGATGATTGCCTCCGCGGTGGTTTCCAGCACTTCCAGCCGGTCGAA
>NZ_JBJMIE010000801.1:0-2639 GCF_045807065.1 Actinophytocola sp.
GCCGTCGAACGCGGACTGCCTGTTCACGCCGAGCAGCTCGGTGACGGCGAGCGCGATGGCCACGTTCTCCTTGAAGGTGATCCAGCTGAACCCGGCCATCTCCTCGTCGGTGACCGACTCGGGCCGCACGACCAGCAGCTCGCACCGCCGGCGCGCGGCCTCGCGTTCGAGCAGGGGCAGCCGCTCCCGCTCCGCGGTCACGCAGATCCCGTCGACCGGCATCGTCCTGGACAGCGACCGGGCGACGTCGTCGAGGGTCGGGCCCATCTCGGCGAGGTGGTCCTCCCGGACGTTGCACAGCACCCCGATGTTCGAGCGGACCAGCTTGTCCTGGCTGATCGCCTGCAGGTCCGGCATGACCGCCATGCACTCGATGACCAGCGCGTCCGGCCGGTACGCCGATGCCCGCCGGACGATGCCGATCTGCTCGATCACGTTCGCGATCCCGAACTTGCGGTAGACCGGTTCCTCGCTGGCGTCCGGGTGGATGAACCGGGCCGCGGTGCCGGTCGTCTTCGCCACGGTCACGAGCCCGCCGCCGCGCAGCGCACCCGCGCACAGCCGGGTGATCGAGCTCTTGCCGCGGATCCCGTTGATCATGATCCGGCGGGGGATCCGGTTCAGGTTGGCCAGGTGGCGGCGCTGCTCGACGAGGCCGGCGGCCAGCAGCAGCGTGCTTCCGGTCACCAGGATGCAGTACAGGAACAGCATCAGCGGCCTCGCCGGGCAGGGGAGCGGGTCGGGCTCGGAGGGGTGGACGGGGGGGGGGGCGGGCGGGGGGGCTGGTCGCGAGTACGCCGCGGCGGCGTCGGGGTCGCCGCCGGCACGGCGGCGATCGTCTCCGTGGGGTCGGTCGCCGCACCGGTCGGCCGGCGAGCGCCGCCGAGCCGGCGCACCCCGTCGGTCATCGCCTGGCGGCAGATCTCCAGGCAGGAGGCGATCGTGCCGATCTGGTCCTGGTGCTGCGGGTAGATCACCGACCGGTACCGGCCGGCCACGATCTCGTCGGCCGCCGCGGCCACCCGGCGCAGCGGCCGGATCAGCAGCAGGTACTGCCAGCCGAACAGCAGCAGCGCGAGGAGCGCGGCGACCCGCGCGGCGACGATCGCGTGGCGCCGCAGCTCGCTGCCGGGCAGCGCGAGGTCGGTGACCGGCTGCTCGGCGACGACGGTCCACCGCAGCCTGCCGCTCGCCCCGCCACGCACCGGCGCCGACACGACGACGGCCCTGCCGGCGGTGCCCTCCTGCGTCCTGGCGACGGAACGGCCCTCGCCGGACTCGATGGCGCTGTCCCGCAGCTCCGCGCTGAGGTCGGCGAAGGCGATGAAGCCGTCGGTGGCCGCGATCGTGCGCAGCCCGTTGTCGACCAGCCGGACCGAGCCCGGCGCGCGGCCGAGGAGCCGCGCGATGTGGTCCAGGTCGAACTCGCCGACGAGTGCCGTGCCGTCCGGCAGCGGCGCGTACGCGAACAGCACGGGCACCGGGGCGCCGCCCCGCCGCAGGTCCAGGCCCGGCTCGGCGGGCAGCGGCTCGGCCGTGCGCAGTGGCTGGCGCCCGGCCACCGACGTGGCGCGGCCGACCTCGTCGACCAGGTAGACGCTGCGGTACCGGGACTGCCCGGCGATCAGGTCGTCGAGACCCGACCGCACGTCGACGGGACGGTCGCCGCCGGTGAGCGTGGCGAACGACGTCAGGTCGGCGAGCCCGTCGTTGAGGCTGCGCCGCAGCGCCTCCGTCGCGGCCGTCGTCTGGTTGCGGATGCTGGCCACCACCGCGTCGGGCACGGCGACGTCCTGGCTGCCGACGGTCAGCAGCACCCCGGCCGACCAGCCGAGCAGGGCGACGGAGGTGAGCCCGACCGCGAGCCAGCCGGCCAGCCGGCCACGCCGCCGCCCGCCCGGGCGTTCGGGTTCGCCGCCCAGCTCGGCGCGGCAGTGCGCCAACGCGGCCGCGATCCGGTCCACTTCCCGCGTCCGCGATCTCCGGACGCGCGTCGTCGTCAGCCGACCGTCGGCGATGGACAGCGCGTCCGCCCGCAGCCGCCGGACGGGGGCGACCAGCACCCACCGGAGGAGCAGGAAACCGAACAGGGCCACGCCGCCGAGCGCGAGCGCCGGCACGACGCCGCTGCCGCGCGGTCCCGCGTCGATGACCGGGGCGCGCACCACCGACACCACGGCGAGGCCGAGCGTGCCGGTCACCTGGGCGGAGGACACCGGCGTGTACACGACCGCCGGCCGTACGACGTCGCCGCCGCGGCCGGTGACCGGCCGTCCGGTCAGGTTCCCGTCCTCGCCGGCCGCCGCGGCGGCACTGGCCAGCCCGACCAACCGGTTGACGTCCTCGTCGCCCGCGGCGAGCCGGTCGCCGCGGGAGTCGATGACCTGACCGGCGCTCGTGGTGAGCAGCAGCGTCTGCCGCAGGTCACCGCCCATGGTCGCGTCGGGCAGGCGGCTGCCGCGCGCGGCCACGAGCAGCCTGGCGTCGGGCAACGCCCTGGCCACGACCACCCGCAGCGCGCCGTCGGCGCCGACGACCGGGGTCACGACCGTGCTGGTCACGGTCGTGGGGAGCGACTGCACCGGGACGGGCTCGCCGCGGGCGGCGACGAGGGTCCGCGTGCCGGCGTCCAGCACGGC
>NZ_JBJMIE010000802.1:0-38698 GCF_045807065.1 Actinophytocola sp.
CCGGGTGATCCCGGTGAACCCCCGCGCCACCGAGATCCTCGGCGAGACCAGCTACGCGAGCCTGCTGGACGTCCCCGAGCACGTGGACATCGTCAACGTCTTCCGCGCACCGAACGCACTCCCGCAGATCGCCGAGCAGGCGGTCCAGATCGGCGCCGGCGCGCTCTGGTGCCAGTTCGGCGTCGTCAACGAGACCGGCGCCGAGATCGCGGAGCACGGCGGCGTCAGCGTGATCATGGACCGCTGCATCAAGGTCGAGCACGCCCGCTACGTCGGCCGCATGCACTGGCTGGGCTTCAACACCCAGCGGATCACCTCGGTCCGGTCCGGGCTCCAGTAGCCAGGGTCACCCCCGCCGGGCCGCCACGTGTGCGCCAGCACGGCCGGGGTACTCCGCCCCTCGCGAACCAACGAGGGGAGACGAACCAATGCCCGAGGTCACCACGCTGGTGCCGACGTCGCCGGAGAACGTGTTCGCGGTGCTCGCGGACGGGTGGTCGTACGTGGGCTGGGTGGTGGGGGCCACGCACATCCGCGCCGTCGACGACGGGTGGCCGCAGGTGGGGACGCGGATCCACCACAGCCTGGGCGCCTGGCCGGCGACGGTGAACGACGTGACCATCGTCCGTGCCGTCGAGCCACAGCGGATGCTGGAGCTGGAGGCCCGCCTGTGGCCGTTCGGCACCGCCCTGGTCCGGCTGGAGCTGACCGAGAAGCAGCCGGACGTCACCGAGGTGCGCATGTCCGAGCGCGTCATCCGCGGCCCGGGAAGACTGCTGCCGAACGCGGCGCAGGCCCTGCTGCTGGTGCCACGCAACCGGGAGTCGCTGCGCCGCCTCTGCGACCGGGCACGCGGGCGCGAGCAGGCACGCCAGTCCGGGACGTCGGGCTGAGGCATCCGGGTCCGCTAGCCGGGACCGACCAGGGCCGCTAGGTCCGCTGGCTCTGGCGGGTGGGCCGGCCGAACCGCAGCGGCTCCGGCGGGCACAGCGGTGGGCTGGCGCCCCGGTGCCGCTCGCGGGCGGCGGTGACGAACTCGGCCACGGCCTCGGCGGCGCCGTACGCGGGTGACCACCCCAGCTCCCGCCGCGCGCGTCCGCTGTCCACGATGGACGCCTGGTCCGCGAGGCGCAGCCAGCCCGGGTGCAGGGGTTGCACCCCCAGCCGCCAGCCGAGCCAGGCCGCGCCCGACAGGGCGGTGAGCGGGGTCGGCAGCAAGGCGCCGCCCACGATCCTCGCCACGGCCGGGGCACGCAGCACGGGGTCGGCGGCGAGGTTGAACGCCCCGGTGGCGCGTTCGGTGAGGATGAGCCGAATCGCCTGTGCCACGTCGTCGGCGTGCACGACCTGCAGCCGCAGGCCCGGCCACAGCGGCACCGGGAGCCAGCGTCGCCCGAGCACGCGCCGGGGTAGCAGGGGGCTGAGCAGCCAGCTCGCCAGCTCCGTCGCCGCGTCGCGCTGGACGATGCCGCAGGGGCGGATCCTGGTCAGTCGCACGTGCGGGTGCCGGCGCTCGAAGGTGTCCAGGTCGCTCTCGAGCGTGGCCTTGCCCGCGCTGTAGGCACTTCCGGGGACCCCGTCGAGCGGCCAGTCCTCGGTCACCGGCCGCTCGCCGGCCGGGCGGTACGCGGCCACGGAGGACGCGCAGACCAGGTGCGGCACGGCGGCGGCCGCGACGGCGGCGAGCAACCGCTCGGTGCCGCCGGCGTTGGTGCGCGCCATGGGCGGCTCGGTGGTCAGGGGGTAGACGGCCCACGCCAGGTGCACCACCGCGGCGGCGCCCGCGCACACCTCGCGCAGCACCGTGGGCGCGCCGGCCGAGGAGAGGTCGCACGTCACCCACCGCGCGGCCGAGTACGGCGCGGTGCCGGTGCCCGGCGGGCGCCTGGCCAGCCCGACCAGCTCCCAGCCCGTGCCGGCGAGTGCCCGCAGCAACGCGGTACCCACGTTGCCGCTGGCGCCGGCGATGACGACCTTCACGCCGGCACCCGACTGTCCACTGTGGCCATTCCGGCGGTTACCCCCGGAGTCGGATGTGACACGGGTCAGCGGTAGAGCAGGCGGTGGGCGGCACTGATCACGGCGTGGTAGGCGGGGCCGGCCACGCCGTCGCGGGCGAGGGCCGCGCGGGCCGCGTTGGCGCCGGGGGCGCCGTGGACGCCGCCGCCGGGATGGGCCGACGCACTCGCCAGGAACAGCCGGTCGACCGGGGTGTCGGCGCGGCCGAGACCGGGCACCGGGCGGAAGAACAGCTGCTGGTGGATGGCCGAGGTGCCGGCGTTGATCGCGCCCTCGACCAGGCTCTCGTTGTGCTCCTGCAGCTCCGCCGGGCCGGAGATGGCGCGGGCGATGATCCGGTCCCGGAAGCCGGGTGCGTTGCGCTCGATGGTCTGCTCGATCCGGTCCGCGCGCCGCCGCAGCCGGTCCGCCGTCCAGGTCTGGCCGCGCGGGACGTGGGTGTAGGCCCACACGGACTCGGTGCCGGCGGGTGAGCGGGACGGGTCCGCCGTGGTCATCTGGCCCAGCAGCAGGAACGGGTCGCGGGGCAGCCGCCCGCACGCCAGGTCGTTGTTGGCGCCGGCGAGCCCGTCGAGGTCCGCGCCGAGGTGGACGGTGCCGGCCGTGCCGACCTCGGCGGCGGTCCACGGCACCGGGCCGGACAGCGCCCAGTCGACCTTGATCGTGGCGTTGTCCCAGGTGAAGGACTCCAGGTCGGACAGGAAGCGGGCCGGCAGGTGGTCCGCGCCGACGAGGTCCTGGTACAGCGTCGGCGCCGGGACGTCGGCCAGCACGGCGCGGCGGGCCCGGACCAGCTCACCGCCGCTGTCGCGCACACCCACCGCCTTCCCGTTCGCGACCAGCACGTCGACGACGCGGCGACCGCAGGTCAGCCGGCCGCCGCGGCTGGACAGCCGGCGGACGAGCGCGTCGGTCAGGCAGCCGGCGCCGCCCTCGGGCACCGGGTAGCCGACGTCCTGGCCGAGCATGGTCAGCAGCCAGCCGAAGATGCCGCTGCCGGCGTTGTCCGGGCCGAGGTCGGTGTGCATGGCGTTGCCGGCCAGCAGCAGCCGCGCGCCCTGCCCGGCGAACCGCTCCGTGCCGAGCCGGCGCGCGGTGAGCGTGACCATCCTGGCCAGCCGCAGCAGGTCGGGGCCTAACGCGCGGGTCAGCCCGGCGGCGCCCCGCAGCGGTGGGAACGGGCGCGTGATCGACGCCAGCAGCGAGTCGCGGACGCGTTGCCACCGCGCGTACTCGGTCCGCCAGGCGGCACCGTCCCCGGGCGCGAAGGTCGACACCGACTCGGCCGTGCGGTCCAGGTCGCGGGACAGCAGCACGTGCCGGTCGTCGGGCAGCACGTGCGCGAGCACCGCGGGCGCGTGCCGCCACCGCAACCCGTGCTCGGCGAGCGCCAGGTCCGCCAGCACGGGCGAGGCGGCGCCCAGCGGGGAGAACGCGCTGCACAGGTCGTTGCGGAACCCGGGCGCGGTGATCTGCGCGGTGCGCACGGCGCCGCCGGGCTGGTCCTGGGCCTCCAGCACCAGCACCTCCCAGCCGGCGTCGGCCAGCACGTTCGCGGCGACCAACCCGTTGGGTCCCGAACCGATCACGACCGCGTCGACGGTCTCGCTGTCAGGCATGGCGGATATGTACCCCGCTTCACCCTGGGTGACGCGTGTACCCGGTCATCTGCCCGTTCTTCTCCGGTCGCCACACCCCGCTCGGCGCTGCCGTGCTCGGATACGTTCCCCCCGAGGTCCCGCGAGCACCCGGAGGAGCATCAGCGTGAGCAGGGAACACCACTACCAGGTCACCGTGCGCTGGACCGGCGACACCGGGTCCGGCACGGCCACCTACCGCGGCTACGGCCGCGACCACGACGTCCTCGTCGACGGCAGGCCACCGCTGCGCGGCAGTGCCGACCCGGCGTTCCGGGGTACGCCGGACCGGTGGAACCCGGAGGAGCTGCTGGTCGCCGCGCTGTCGCAGTGCCACATGCTCACCTACCTGTCGCTGTGCGCTCGCGCCGGCGTGGTCGTGACCGGCTACACCGACGCCGCGAGCGGGGTCATGCGTGAGGAACCGGGCAACAGCGGGCGGTTCGCCGAGGTCGTGCTGCGCCCCGAGGTGACCGTCGCCGACGCGGCCATGGTCGACAGGGCCGAGGCGCTGCACCAGCAGGCGCACGAGGAGTGCTTCATCGCCAGGTCGGTCAGCTTCCCCGTCCGGCACCTGCCGGTGGTGCGGTAGCGCGCCCCCTCAGCTGGGGCGGGTGCGCCGGTTCCCGGCCGCCTCGCGGCGCAGCTGGTCGGTGTGCTCGCTGATGGCACCGAGCCGGTCGGCCAGGGTGGCGTGGGCGTCGGTCAGGTGCGCGCGGACCGCGTCCAGTGGTGGCAGCAGGGTGGTGACGTCGTCGTCGCCGAGGGCGGCGCCGAGCCGGTCGGCGCTCTCCCGTGCCGCCGCGTCGAGTCCGTCCAGGGCACTGACCTGACCGGCCAGCTGCCGCAGGACCGCGGAGTTGCGCCGCGCCCAGTCCGCGACCGCGCGGTCGCCCGCCCGCCGGTCGCGCTCGGCGTCCACGCGTGCCTCGCCGGTGGTCTCGCCCGTGGTCGACGGGCGCAGGCGCAGGAACCGCCGCTCGGCGGCCTGCCGGCTCGCGACGCCGAGCGCGGGGGCGAGAGCGGCCCAGCTGGCGCCGCCGGCCCGGGCCGCCGCGATCAGCTCCGGTTCCCAGCCGCCGAGCTGGTCGCGCACCGAGCGCAACGCGGCCAGCGCCGCCAGGACCTGGTCGGACGGCACGTCGCCGCGCCGGGCCGCCAGCACGACCTCGTGCACGCCTCGAACGGCCCGGGTCGGGTCCGCCTCCGTCATTTGTCATCCTCCTGACGACTCAGGACTTGTCATCGCTTCGATGACATGTTAGAACAGTGGTGCGTGTTGACACCAGCCAAACGTCGATCAAGGAGGAGGACCGATGTTGATGCGCACCGACCCGTTCCGCGAGCTGGACCGCTTCGCCCAGCAGATGCTCGGCACGGCGGCCCCCGGGACCTGGTCCAAGCCGGCCGCGATGCCGATGGACGCCTACCGCGCCGGCGACGAGTTCGTCGTCTGCTTCGACCTGCCCGGCGTCACCCCCGACGCCATCGAGCTGGACGTGGAGCGCAACGTCCTGACGGTCAAGGCCGAGCGGCGCCCGCTGCCCGGCGGGGACGACATCCAGATGCAGGTCTCCGAGCGGCCCCTCGGCGTCTTCTCGCGCCAGCTGTTCCTCGGTGACACCCTCGACGCGGACCACATCACCGCCGACTACGAGGCGGGTGTGCTGACCCTCCGCATCCCGGTCGCCGAGAAGGCCAAGCCCCGGCGCATCAAGATCGCCGGCGCCGAGTCCGACCGCAAGGAGATCCAGGCCTGACCGCGTTCCTGTGCGGGACCGGCGCCACCGGTCCCGCACAGGCTTCCGTTCACGAAAGACCCCTCCCGTGACCGCATCACTGCACTACTCGACGGGCCATCCCCACCCCGCCATCGCCGCGCTCCACGCCTACCTGGCCGAGGTCACGAACGCACTCGCCATCGGCCTGGAGTCGTGCACCGTCGACCACGACACGCCCGTCTCCGCCTACATCGCACTGGACGAGCGGCTACCCGCCTACCCCGACCGCGACGTGGCCCTCCTGTGGGACGAGGTGCACGGCTGGTCCGCCGCGATCGAGACCCACTCCGGCGAGGACCTGATCGTCATCCGCTACCTCGGCGGCACCACCATCGCCCCGCCGCCCACCCAGATCACCCGCTTCCTCGCCGCCCTACGCGACGACGACCACCGCGTCGGCCGCCTGGACCCACCGACGATCCGCACCGCCGGCACCCTCGCCGACCTCGACACCCTGCTCCGCGCCCGGCAGCCCTGGCCACCGGTCAGAAGGTGAAGCGGTAGTCCACAGAGGACTCCCACAGAGCGGCCACGGTGTTCATGACCCGTAGAGGACGCGGTAGCGACGCACCGGAACCCAGTCGCGGTGCGCGGTGATGGGCACCGCCTCGGCGCGAGTGAGGCGTGGGCTCCAACGCTCGCCCGCGAGGCGGCCCTGACGTCTTCGTGCACTACTCCTAGATCGATGGCTCGGTTGGGCCACCCATGTCCGCTGGCCTGTGCCCGAACGTTGCGGCGGTCAGGGGGAGCAGCAGAGCGGTGCCGGCGGCGGGAACGATGGCCGCGGCAAGGGTGAGAACTGTGCGATCGTGTCGCATGAGGACTTTTCTGGAACTTCGACCGATGGTGGTTGAGTAGCTTCTCAAACGTCCCGCGGGAGCGGTCATCGGTGATCAATAACTAGCCAGCTCCAAATTCGAGTCTCTTGATTATAGCATATTTCGTGCTGGCTGGGTGGATGAACGTCTGTCTTGGGGTCGAAGATTAACTGTGTTGCCGCAGGGGGTAGGTTACTGGTCTTTGGTGTCGACAAATTCGAACGCAGTCGTTCCGGAACTCTTCCCCGGCGGGCGTGTCACGCCACCCGGTGCTTGCTCCATGCCTCGTTCGGGGCACCGCGTAAGATTTGAGTCGCAGCCAGCCGTACCACCCGCGACCGCACCCGGTCCTTGATCATGCGGTAGATCCGTTGCAAACCGCCGCCCCTCGATCAGTGAAAACCGCCGCACGAACGCTCCCGGTGGTCGACCCACAACCATCCCTTCCGAATCCCGCCATCACGTTCGGACCAGGATGGACACCGCCGGCCGAAAGATCAATTATCGCACCAAACCAACATTTGACGAGGCGCTGGGTGAAAATATTTGTTGCGTACCGCCGTTTTGGGATACTGGGGTATCGGTTATCTGGGTGAAGCGGTAGGCTGTCGATTGTTGCCACAGGTCTCGGCGGGATGATCTACCCGCGAACTATTTCGGGCCACGGATCACGAGCTGAGATTTTGGGCGATATTTCTCCCGTCGACGCGACGCGTCGAGGCGGTAGTTTCTAGTGTGTTCAAGGAAATGAAGTCGTCATGCGACGTATTCGCACCATTGTCCAGGCCTTGTTCGGGGTCACCATCGCAGCCGGAGGTTTGGTCGCGTTGGCTCCGGCGGCGCAGGCCATCACCATCCCCGTGGCGTGTAGCGAGAACGCTCTGGTCGCGGCGGTGAACCTGGCCAACTCCACCCCCACCTCGGACACCCTCGTGCTGGCGGGTGGCTGTACTTATGGCATGACCACCAGCCACGGTGGCGCCGCGAACGCGTTGCCGGTGATCACCACCCCGATCGAGATGATCGGTCCCGCCACCGTCACCAACGCCTCGCTGCTGGGCCTGGGGTTGTTCCGGATCGCCGAGGTCGGTCCGACCGGCAGCCTCACTCTCACCACCGGTGTCGCGTTCACCGGCGGCAACGTGGTCGGTGACGGGGGCGGCATCCTCAACCGGGGCGCGGTCACCCTGACCGGCAGCACCCTGACCGGCAACACCGCCACCGGCAACGGCGGCGGCCTGGCCAACGCGGACACCCCGAGTGGGACCGCGCCCGCCGCGACGTTCACCAACAGTCCGCTGTCGGGCAACCTCACTCTCCTCGGCGACGGCGGCGCCATCTACAACGGCCTGCGCGGCACGCTGACGGTCACCGGTGTCACCGGTAGCCCGCTGTTCGTCACCGGCAACAGCGCCGGCCGCGGCGGCGGGATCTCCGCGGTCAACTCCACCGCGACGACCCTCACTCAGACCGCGGTCACCAACAACCACGCGCTGCTGCTCCTGGGCAACTCCGGCGGCGTCTACCGCCAGGGCGGCACCATGACCACCACCAACTCGCCCATCACCGCCAACACCCCCAACAACTGTGTCGGCAGCGTCCCGGCAGTACCCAACTGCACCGGGTAGGTCAACCACGCCCGGGCGCACGAACAGATTCTCATCCAGCTAATGCGAAGGGAGCACCTCATGGGAATCGTCATCATCGGCGGCCTGATCGACTCCGTCCTCGGCATTGTCAACGGCGCCGTGGTCGCCATCGCCAGCGCCGCCAGCGCCGTCGTCCTCCCCCTCCTCCCCATCTAGCACCACCGCCGAACGCCACGACCCCCGCCAGCCGGCGGGGGTCGTGGCGCTCAGTCCGAGCAACAGAGTTTGAGCCGTGACTGGCTGGCCACCCTTACTGCAGTCGCCCAGACCGGCGACACAGCTACACGACTGCCGGAAGGCAACGACGTATGACAGACATGCTCGAACGGTCCGTGGAGGGCCGACGACAGGAGCCGGAACCGATGCTGGCGGGGGAGAAGTCCCGAACGCAGCTCAACCTGGTCAAGCTGTTCGCGATCGTGCCCCTGCTCGCGCTGGTCGCGGCCGTGCCGTTCGCGTGGGGATGGGGACTCGGTTGGGTCGACATCGGTCTCGCGGCGTTTTTCTACACCCTCACCTGTCTCGGTGTGACCGTCGGGTTCCACCGCTACTTCACCCACGGCGCGTTCAAGGCCAGGCGTGGCCTGCGGGTCGCGCTCGCCGTGGTGGGCAGTATGGCGATGCAGGGCCCGGTCGTCGGGTGGGTGGCCGACCACCGTCGTCACCACGCCTACGCCGACCGGGAAGGCGATCCGCACTCGCCGTGGCGTTTCGGCACCACGCCGGCCGCGCTGGTCAAGGGGTTCTGGCACGCGCACATGGGATGGATGTTCGAACGGGAGCTGACCAACGCCAAGCGGTTCGCACCCGACCTGCTCGCCGACCGCGACATCCAGCGCATCGACCGGCTCTTCCCCGTGCTGACCGTGGTCACCCTGCTCGCACCGGCTGTCCTCGGTGGACTGATCACCATGTCCTGGTGGGGTGCGCTGACCGCGTTCTTCTGGGCCAGCCTGGTCCGGGTGGCGCTGCTGCACCATGTCACCTGGTCGGTCAACTCCATCTGCCACATGATCGGCGAACGCCCCTACGAGGCCCGGGACAGATCCGCCAACTTCTGGCCACTGGCCGTCGCCTCCATGGGCGAGTCCTGGCACAACTCCCACCACGCCGACCCCACCTGCGCCCGCCACGGCGTGCGCCGAGGTCAGATCGACATCTCCGCACGCGTGATCTGGGTGTTCGAGAAGCTCGGCTGGGTGTCGAAGGTCCGCTGGCCCAAGCCGGAACGGTTCGCGAGCAAACTGAAAACAACTACCGGGAACGCATGAGCGCAGGCTGTAGGGGCACCGGCGCGCTCGACCTGCGCGATCGTGTTGGTCGAGCGCATTGCCGCGTCCAGTGCGGGCCCACCGTGGGTGCGTCGAGGGTGGGCCTCACCGCGGGCTAGTGGCTGATCCGTGCCTCCAGGGTGCGGCGACGGGTGGTCACGTCGTCGGGGTCGTCGCCGAAGACCAGCAGGTGGAGGGTGCTCTGTCTGATGGGGTTGTCGGTGCGGGTGGTGTCGTGGCCGGCGACGACGAGCAGGCCGCCGGCGGTCAGGGCCGGGCGCAGGTCGGCGAGCAGGTCCGCGAGTGGGGCGGTCACGGTCAGGTTCAGGGACTCGGCCGGCCGGTCGAGGGCGTCGGGGCGGACTGACTGCAGGGCCAGCAACGGGATCGAGCCCGCGGTGATCCGGAAGTTGAGGTCGAGCATGATGAGCCGGCCGTCCGCGGTTTGGGCGCAGTCGAGGCTGCACATGCCCCGGTAGCCGAGGTCGGCCGCGCGCTGGGCGATTGCCAGGCACTCGGCGAGCAGCACCGCCGGGGGCGAGCTGACCAGCCCGAACCGTCCGCCGTCGTAGAGGCCGGTGGCGTCGATCCGCTGCTCGGTGACGGCCAGCAGCCGCGCTGTCGCGTCCGGGGCGATGTAGAGCTGGATGCCCCAGTTGCGGCGGATGTGGAGGTACTCCTCGAGCACGAACTCGGGGAGCACGTCGGTGAACGCCGGCAGCGTGACCCGCTCGTCCGCCCGGTGCAGGTACACGTCGAGATTGCCGCGGTGCGCGTCGTCGGTCGCGGCCTTGAGCACCCAGGACTTCCCCGCGGGGGTCGCCTCGGCGAGGTCCGCGCGCGCCACGACGCCGCGCCGCGCCTGGAAGGCCGGGTCGACGAGCATCGCGATGCTGGCCTTGTTGTTCAGGTAGCCGACGAGCCGCGCGCTCTTGACCGCGTGTTCGTCGGGACACAGCGTGGTCGGCTGCGGGTACTCCATCGAGATCAGCAGGCCGTCGCCGATCGCCTCCCGGACCCGTGTCTCGAACTCCGCCTCGCTGTGGAACTCGCGCAGGTCGGCGCCCACGGGCAGGCCGGCATCGCGCAGGTGTGCCAGCAGCAACGGATCCGTGCCGCCGGCACTGCAGATCAGCGGCACGTCCGCGGCGACCGCGATCGGCCTGGCCGAGAACACGTCGCGGGTGTGGCGGTGCCCGCTCGCCTGCGCGGTGACCTCCATCGGCTGGCGGGCGCAGACGGCGACATCGGGGCCGTACACATCGGAGAGCGTGCGAGGAGCAGCCACTGAAGGCGAGAAGGGGACGGTGAGTGTGATGGTGGATCTCCCGGGATGTGTGGAGCCAGCCATCCCCGACGTCGACCGAGACGTGACGCCGCGTGGGCTGTGCGGAGCAGACGACGAAACGAACCGTGACGGCGGCGACCACTACAGGGTCCGCTCGGTGCTCGCGAGCCGGAGACGTGAAACCGTGGGCGAACAGCCCGGGACGCGGGCCGTGTGCCGTGATCTTCTCACGTTTCGACCACATGATCCCCGCCGACCCGCGCGAATCGTGGCGATGAGCTGAGGATCACCTCTGTGGCGAGTGATCATGGCGGCACCGTGCGTCACGGATGCGGCGGATTGACGTCCCACCACGCCCTGTCCTCGAACCACAACCTCGTCCGCGTCCACGAGGCCGCCGCGGCGGTGCCGGTCCGCCGCGAGACCGAGGAGGACCCGCTGCGGTGTGATCTTGGTGCGGTTCGCACACTGTGGGTGGTAATCACCAGATTCGCACATCCCTTGACGATCTGGCTGTGCGAGTTCGACGATGCTCGTGGGTTTCCGTTCATTGCCGTTCGATTCGAGGACGGAGGCGGCGCGATGAGGCGTCGAACCGTGTTGGGTGCCGTGGTCGTCCTGCTGTTGGCGACGGTGACCGTCGTGGGGTCGGGAGCCGGCGCCTCGGCGCCGAGGGCGGCGGCGCTGGAGAACGGGCTCGCCAGCACGCCGGCCATGGGCTTCAACAACTGGAACGCCACGAACTGCCGCGCGGAGTTCAACGAGCAGATGGTCCGCCAGATCGCGGACATCTTCGTCTCGCGGGGACTCAGGGACGCCGGCTACACCTACGTCAACATCGACGACTGCTGGGCGCTGCCCAACCGCGACGGCGCCGGGAACCTGGTGCCCGACCCGGCACGCTTCCCGAACGGCATCAAGGCGGTCGCCGACTACGTGCACGGCAAGGGCCTGAAGTTCGGCATCTACACGAGCGCGGGCACCAGGACCTGCAACGAGCTCGGGTTCCCCGGCGCCATCGGCCACGAGCGGCAGGACGCGAACCTGTTCGCGTCGTGGGGTGTCGACTACCTGAAGTACGACAACTGCGGCGACCACCTCGGGCAGAGCGCGCAGCAGCGGTACACGGCGATGCGTGACGCGTTGCTGGCCACCGGCCGGCCGATCCTGTTCTCCATCTGCGAGTGGGGTTCGAACGCGCCGTGGGACTGGGCGCAGCCGGTCGGCAACAGCTGGCGCACCACCGACGACATCGCCGACAACTGGAACAGCATGCTCGGGATCTTCAAGTCGAACGCGGCCCTCGCGGTGAACGCGCAGCGCGGCGGCTGGAACGACCCCGATATGCTCGAGGTCGGCAACGGCGGCATGACCGACACCGAGTACCGCAGCCACTTCTCCTTGTGGGCCATGATGAACGCGCCGCTGCTGATCGGTTCGGACCTGCGCAGCGTCGGCCAGGGCACCTACGACATCCTCACCAACCGCGACGTGATCGCCCTCGACCAGGACGGCCTCGGCGTGCAGGCGAACGAGATCGCGAACGCCGGCGGCCACCACGTGCTGACCAAGCCGCTGGACAACGGCGACGTCGCGGTGGCGCTGTTCAACGAGACCGGTTCCACTGCCACGTTCGGCACGACCGCGGGCGCCGCCGGCCTCGGCAACGCGACCTCCTACCAGCTCAGGGACCTGTGGACCAAGGCGGTGACGACGAGCACCGGCACGATCAGCGCGTCCGTGCCCGCGCACGCCACCGTGGTCTACCGGGTCAGCAGGGCCGGCACGTTCACCGCGCCACCCGCCGGCACCACACAGGTGTCGGCGCTGCCGGCGAGCCTGTCGGCCAGCGCCTGGGGGCCGGTGGAGCTGGACCGCAGCAACGGCGAGCAGGCGGCGGGCGACGGCCGCACGTTGACGATCGGCGGCGTCACCTATGCCCGCGGTCTCGGCGCGCACGCCCGCAGCGAGGTCCGGTACTACCTGGGCGGCCGGTGCACGTCGTTCCAGGCCTGGGCCGGCGTCGACGACGAGACCGGCAACGAGGGCAGCGTCTCGCTGGAGGTGTGGGGCAACGGCTCGATGCTCGCCAGCAGCGGCGTGGTGCACGGCACGGACGCGGCGAAACGCGTCACCGCGAACGTCACCGGCCTGCAGTACGTCCACCTGGCCGTGCTGCCCACAGTGGACGGTCCGCGCTACGACCACGCCGACTGGGCCGACGCGACCGTCACGTGTAGCTGATCCGCGCCGGTGACCACCGGGTCACCTCTGTGCGGGGGTGATCTCCGGCTGCCCCGCTCGTGCTCGCCGGAACCGGCGCAGGCGGCGCACCACGGGAAACCGGCGCTGGTCGGTCGACAGGTCCCGGTCGGTCGGGTGGCGCGACCACGTGACCGGGCCACTGGCGGGTCCGACCGAGTAGCCGTTCGGGCGAACCTCGATCACGAGTTCGGTCCACGTGCCGTAGCCGGGCTGGTAGCCGCCCGCGCGCAGGCGTCGCAGGTCGTCGCGTACGGCGGCCTCCGGCACCGGCCAGGGCCGGCCGTCGAGCTGGCCGGTCAGCTCCTCGTGGTCGCCCGTCGCCCGGTAGGCCACGCGGAACTCGTGCCAGTCCTCGTCCGGGGCGGCGGCACGCAGCGCGTCGGTGATCCGGCGGTGGAGCTGCCACTGTTCGTCGTAGGCGAACGGGTGGGCGAAGCGGGCCAGGCGCGCGGCACGCCACGGGGAGACCGGCTCTCCCGTCCAGCCGTACCAGCTCAGCAGGCAGCCCGGGCGCTGGCCGTTGACCTCCACCTTGATGATCTCCAGGCCCTCGGCCCACTTGGCGACCTCGTTGTCGTCGCCGAGGAGCCGCTTGCTCACGTTGATCAGCGACACCGCCGCGACCGTCAGCACGGCGACCCAGACGAGCCAGACCGGGATCGAGAGCGGCACGGCGAAGAACGGTGTCGACCACCAGCCGTGGAACAGGTCGTAGGCGTGCAGCGGCACCCAGCACAGCACCACCGACGCGGCCGCCTCGAGCTGGTGCCCGAACGCGGCCGCCGCGACGGTCGTCGCGAACAGCAGCACGCCCCGCACCACCACGCCCGGACCGAGCCGGCTCGCGGGCGGGAACCCGACGAGCGCCCGGCCGGCGAGCCGGACGCGGGAGAGCGTCCACCCGATCAGCACCGTGACGACCAGCCGGAGGTCGTACACGGGGTTGTCCGGCACGCCCGCGATCACGAACCCGACGAACCCGGCGACCGCCGCCTGCGCCAACCACACGACGACGAGCACCACCCGACCGATGACGACCGCGGCGCGAGCACGCGGCCGGGGCTCCGCCGGCCGCAGCCCGGGGCCGCCGAGCAGCACCAGCGCGCTGGTGACCGCGCCGATCGCGATGCCGAGCCAGCCGACGTGATGCCCGCGGAAGGTCAGGATCAGCTGGGTGAGGACGAGGACGAGCCAGACGACCAGCAGGGCGCAGCCGAGGCGGCGAGTTCGCACGACCACGTTTGTACAGGAGACCGCGGCCGGCCGCGGCAAGGCACGGTATAGGACCGGATTCAACTAATCATCGAGGCTGAATTCGATCGGGTCCTGTACTAACTTCCCTTTTATTCGCCACTCGCAAATTGGTACAGCGACTGACTTTGTCTTGTTTCGGACAGAAGTTGGTTGAGTTGCCCCCGAAGTTATTCTCAAGCAGTGAAAAGTCGGCTACCTTCGGGTATACGCCTGGGCGCCCGAATCTCCTGGTCATCACTCCTACCCCTGCGGGAGTCAACCATGTCCAGATCACGCGTGCTCACCGTCGTGTTCGCGTGTGCGGCCGCGGTGGTGGTCGCGCCACTCGCGAGCGCCGCCGCGGTGACGATCGACGACCCGGCCCAGTACGTGAACCCCTTGGTGGGTACCAAACCCGGTGGCCCCGACTTCGGCAACGGCGGCGGCGCCGGCAACACCTTCCCCGGTGCGGTCGCGCCGTTCGGCATGCTCCAGTGGAGTCCCGACACCGTCACCCACCAGCACGGCGGCTACTACTACGACGACAACCGGATCTACGGTTTCAGCCTCACCCACCTGTCCGGGCCGGGGTGCAGCGACTTCGGCAACGTGCCGTTCATGCCGACCGTCGGTTCGTCCCCGGTCAGCTACTCGACGTTCTCGCACGCCAACGAGACCGCGACACCCGGGTACTACTCGGTGGCGTTCGACAACGGTGTGCGCACCGAGCTGACCTCGGCCCCCCGTTCGGGTATCGCCCGGTTCAGCTATCCGGCCGGGCAACGGGCGTCGCTGTCCGTGGACGCGGCCAAGGCGTTCAACTCGGCCAGCGGGTCGATCACCGTCGGCACCAACACGCTGTCCGGCTACACCGACAGCGGCGGGTTCTGCGGCGCCGGCAACCGCTACCGGCTCTACTTCAACGTCGCGTTCGACCAGTCGTTCGCGACCGCCGGCGTGGTGAACGCGGACGGCAAGGTCGATCCCGACCGGCGGACCATCACCGGGTCGAGCCAGGGCACCGTGCCCGCCTCGCCGAAGACCGCCGAGCAGCAGTCCGGTGTGGACACCAGGAAGGCGCCGCCGCCGACGGCCACGACCGGTGACGTCCAGCCGTTGGCCGCGGCCGCGTTCGTGTCCTTCAACGCCAGCACGGTGACCGCCCGCGTCGGGATCTCGTTCGTCAGCCTCGACGGCGCCCGCGCCAACGCCACCGCCGAGGTCGGCACCCGGTCCTTCGACCAGGCCCGCGCCGACAACCGCGCGGCGTGGAACGGGATCCTCGGCCGCATCGCGGTCAGCGGCGGCACCGACACCCAACGGCGCGTCCTGTACACGAACCTCTACCACTCCCTGCTTCACCCGAACGTGTTCAGCGACACCGACGGCCGCTACCTCGGTTTCGACGGGCAGGTCCACACGGCGGCGGCCGGGCACGCGCAGTACGCCAACTTCTCCGGCTGGGACGTCTACCGCTCGCAGACCCAGCTGGTCGCGCTGCTCGCCCCGGACCGGGCGGCCGACATCGCCCAGTCCGCGATCAACCAGGCCGCGCAGGGTGGCTACTTCGACCGCTGGACCGTCGCGAACGGCGGCACCGGCGTGATGAACGGCGACCCGCTGCCGATCATCGTGGCGAGCATGTACGCGTTCGGCGCCAAGGGTTTCGACGCCGCCGACGGACTGCGCCGGATGGTCGCCGGGAGCCACGACGGCCGGGAGCGGCCGGGCTACGCCCAGTACGACGCCTACGGTTACGTCCCGGTCGGCACCGGCGGCGTGTGGGGCACGGCGGCCACCACGCTGGAGTACGTGAGCGCCGACTTCGCCGTGTCGCAGCTGGCGCAGCGGCTCGGCGACACCACCAACTACGACCTGTACCTGCGCCGCGCGCAGAACTGGCGCAACCTGTTCGAGTCCGGCAACCGCTACCTCCAGCCCCGCAACACCGACGCCACGTTCCCGTCGTTCAGCCCGACGCAGCAGAACGAGTACGTGGAGGGCGACGCCGAGCAGTACACCTGGCTGGTGCCGCACAACTACCGCGGCCTGTTCGACGCGATGGGCGGCAACGCGGCCGTGCTGTCGCGGCTCGACGCGTTCTTCACCCAGCTGAACGCCGGACCGGACAAGCCCAACGCCTACCTGGGCAACGAACCGACGCTGAACACGCCGTGGGCCTACGCCTACGCGGGCGCGCCGTACAAGACGCAGGACGTGGTCCGGCGTGCGCTCACGTCGATCTTCAAGGCCACCCCGGACGGCTACGTCGGCAACGACGACCTCGGCGAGATGTCCTCGTGGGCGGTGTGGGCCGCGCTCGGCATGTACCCGGAGACGCCCGGCCGCGCCGAGCTGGTCCTGGCGAGCCCGCAGTTCCCGGCGATCACCATCAGCCGGAGCAACGGCGTCACCGTCGAGGTCACCGCGCCGAACGCCTCGGACAGCGTGAAGTACGTGCAGAGCCTGGCGGTGAACGGCGCCGCGTCGAGCCGGGCGTGGCTGCCCGAGTCGTTCGTCAACGGCGGCGGCACGCTCGCGTTCACCCTCGGCTCCACACCGAACACCGGTTGGGGAAGCGCGGCCGCGGACGCGCCGCCGTCGTTCGACGTCGGGCCGAACCCGGCGCGGACCGGCGCCATCAGCGGGCTGGCGAGCAAGTGCGTGGACGTCAACCAGGGCGCCACCACGAACGGCACGGCGATCCAGCTGTACGACTGCAACAGCTCGGGTGCGCAGTCGTGGACGCTCGCCTCCGACGGCAGCGTCCGCGCGCTCGGCAAGTGCCTGGACGTGGCCAACAGCGGCCGCGCCGACGGCACGAAGGTCCAGCTGTGGGACTGCAACGGCACCGGTGCCCAGCAGTGGTGGCCCAGGTCCGGTGGCGCGCTGGTGAACCCGCCGTCGGGCAAGTGCCTGGACGTGCCGAACAGCAACAGCGCCAACGGAACCCAGCTGCAGATCTACACCTGCAACAACACCGGCGCGCAGACCTGGCGGCTGCCATGACGAAGCGGACCGTGCTCCTGGTGGCGGCCCTGGTGCTCGCCGGGACGACGGCCACCGGGCAGGCGGCGGCGGTCCCGGCGACGTCTCCGGCCGCTCGCGTGACGCCGGCGCCGCCGGCGGTGTCCGACCCGCCGAGCGCCTTCGCCGACGCCGGCCCGGTGCCGGCGCTCAGCGCGGCGGCGACCATCTGCGACGGCGACGGGGTCAGCGGCAGGCGGGTCCAGGCGATCTACGTGCGCGGCGACCAGACGGCGGACCGGTACAACCAGTTCGCCGGCCAGTTCCAGTCGTTCGCGGACCAGATCGACCAGGCCTTCGTGGAGGCGGCGGCCCGCACCGGCGGCGGCGTGCGGCACGTGCGGTTCGTGACGAACGCGGCGTGCCGGGCGGTGGTGGACAACGTGGTCATCCCGCAGTCGTCGATGACCAACGTGGACACGATCACCGACGCGCTCAAGGCCCGCGGCTACAACCGGTCGGACCGCAAGTACCTGTACTGGTACGAGAGCTCCGGCTGCGGCCTCGCGTTCGGCAACGGCGGCGACGACCGGCCGGGGGCGGACAACCCGTACAACGCCGGCCCGCACTACGCCACCCTCGGCACGGACTGCTGGTCGTGGCAGGCCAGCGGGCACGAGCTGCTGCACACGCTCGGCGCCGTGCAACGCAGCGCCCCGCACTCGTCGGCGTACGGCCACTGCTGGGACGACGAGGACATCATGTGCTACGACGACGGCGGCCTGCCCAACCCGCCGGGCGGACTGGTCAAGGTGTGCCCGGGCGCGCCGGAGAACCAGATCGACTGCGACGGTGACGACTACTTCCACACCAACCCACCCGCCGGCAGCTACCTGGCGACCCACTGGAACGTGGCGAACAGCCAGTACCTGACCGGGTCGACGGGTGGCGCGGGCCCGATCACCGGCATCGGCGGCCGGTGCGTCGACGTCCAGAACAGCAACACCGCGGACGGCACCCCGGTCCAGCTGTGGACGTGCAACAGCACCGGCGCGCAGCAGTGGACCGTGCGTGGCGGTGTGGTCTCCGCGCTGGGCAAGTGCCTGGACGTGGCGTTCAGCGGCACGACGAACGGCACCCAGATCCAGCTGTGGACCTGCAACGGCACCGGCGCCCAGACGTGGGAGCCGCAGTCGAACGGCGCACTGCGCAACCCGGGATCCGGCCGCTGCCTGGACACCACGGGCGGTAGCTCTGCCGAGGGCACCCGCCTGGTGATCTGGGACTGCGGCGGGGCGGCCAGCCAGGTCTGGCACCTGCCGGCCGCCAGAGGTCAGCTGGGCCGCCCTCGCCCTGCTGAGGGCGGCCCAGCCGGCTGCGCACCCGGTCCGACGAGCAGGCCGCGCACCGAGAGGACCGCGAAGACCGCGAAGAACACCCCGCCGACGACGTCGGTGAGGTAGTGGTACCCGAGCCCGACCATCCCGACCGCGCCGGCGAGGACCAGCACCGCGCCGACGACGGCGGTGATCACCCGCCCGCGCCCGCTGACCAGCACGAACACCACGACGAGCGTCGCGACAGTGCCGACGGTGTGGCCGCTGGGGTAGACGAGCGCGTCCCCCTGCCACCGGTCGAACAGCGGTTTCAGCACCCACGTGTTCACCGCGGCCGCGACCGCGGGGCCGAGCACGGCGAACACCGCGTCCCACGGCCGCGACCGCTGGAGGCACCAGGCGACGACGAGCGCCAGGGCCGGCAGCACCACGTACGGCTCGGTCGGCAGCACCAGCACCCGCAACACGCCGCGCGGCCACCCGGTGACCGCCGACCGCGCGGCGTCGTCGAGGCCACTGCCGCTGTGGTCACCGGTGAAGACGAGCCCGGGGACCAGGGTGAGCACCGCGCAGACGACGGCGAGGACCGTCGGCCGCCAGTAACGCATGATCGACTGTAACGGCCCCCGGCCCACACCACTCACTCGCGGGTGAGCACGACCAGGCTGCTGGCGTAGTCCCCGGCGAGGACGGGCCGCAGACCGTGGTGGGTCAGGAAGGTGCCGGTGTACGTCACGTCCGTGGTGGTGTCCCGGTAGCGGGCGTCGGGGTCGAGGCCGCGCAGGCGGATCGGCGGCGCCAGGTGGCTCTGGCGCACGGTGCGGGCGAAGACGAGGACGACGACCTGGCCGCCGTCCTGCCCGACGTGGCAGACCGCGGTGCGGTCGGGGTCGGCGCGCAGTCGCCACCGGCGGCCGAGCTGCACCGTGGCGCGGATCTGCTTGTACAGCGCCACGAACGTGCGGGCCGCGGTCAGGTCGGCCTCGGGCCAGTCCGCCAGGCGGCCGCCGATGCCCAGCGTGCCGGTCATCGCGGCGTGGAAGCGGAACGCCAGCGGCACCGTGCGCCTGGTGAGGTAGCCGGGGGAGTCGGTGACCCAGCACGACATCGTCAGCGGGGAGTGGACGAACGCGTACCCGTCCTGGATGGCGAGGCGTTCGAACGCGTCGGTGTTGTCGCTGGGCCAGGCCGTCTCGAACCGGGACAGCGTCGCCAGGTCCGCCCGGCCACCGCCGGAGGCGCACGTCTCCAGCCACAGGTCCGGGTGCGCGGCCCGCAGGCGGTCGACCACCGCGCGGAACCCGGCCTCGTGGCACCGGGACGCGTACCCGGGGGCGTCGGTGAGGGAGCGGTTGAGGTCCCACTTCAGGTAGTCCACGTGCCCGTCGCGAACCAGGGCGTCCAGCCAGCCGAACGCCCACTCCCGCACGTCCGGGTCGGCGAAGTCGAGGCCGTAGCTGTGCCGGACCGCGGTCGGCTCGCGGCCCGGCCACCGGTACACCCAGTCGGGGTGGTCGCGGTACAGGTCGGTGCCGGGGTTGACCGACTCCGGCTCCACCCACAGCCCGAACCGCATGCCCAGCGCGTGCACCTCGTCGGCCAGCGCGGCCACGCCACCCGGCAGCTTGGCCGGGTCGGCACGCCAGTCGCCCAGGCCGCCGCGGTCGTCGTCGCGGCCGGTGAACCAGCCGTCGTCCACGACGAACAGCTCCACGCCGAGGTCGTGCGCGCGCCGGGCCAGCGCGACCTGGTCGTCGTGACCGACGGCGAAGAACGTGGCTTCCCACGAGTTGTACAGCACCGGCCGGACCTCGTCCGGCCGGCGGAGGACGTGCTCGCGTTCGTAGTCGTGCCAGCGGTGCGTGAGCCCGGCCCGGCCGGTGGGGGAGTAGACGCCGATCGTGTCGGGGAGCCGCAGCCGCGCACCGGGGGACAGGCGCAGGACCGCGTCGCCCGCGCCCGCGGTCAGGTGCAGGTGCCCGTCGCCGGACAGCTCGGCGACGATCCGCCACGAACCGCCGTGGGCCACGGCGACGCTCCACAGCTCGCCGTGGTCCTCGCCCGCGTCGTCGTCGACCGCCAGCCACGGCTGGAAGGCGTGCCCGGGGATGCCGCGCCGCGACTCACACACCAGCTTGCCCGGACCGAGCGGCACGCGGCGGACGGTGGTCTCGGCCGCGTACCCGCCGCCGAGGGTGGTCGCGTGGTAGCCGACCTGCCACGGCACCGACCAGGTCGCCGACGACGCCCGGGTCAGCGTGACCGGCTCGTCGCCGGTGTTGTGCAGTTCGAGCCCGCGGACCAGGGCCGGCCCGCGGACCTCGTACCGCAGCGTCACGACCAGCGGGCCGTCGGCGAGCCGGAGCGCCAGCCGATCACCGTCCACTTCGGACTCTACGAACCGCGGGTCCAGTGGCGCGTCGGCGAGCGCGAGCGCGCACTCGTCGAACCGGGCGCCGCCGGCGGTCACCAGCTCCTCGGTGTGCGCCCGGGGCCGGGACCACGTGTTGGAGCCGATGCGGGCGGCGTCGGCGTCGGCGAGCAGCCGCGGCGGGTCGGCCGGGTCGAGCGGTGCGCCCCAGTGCAGGTGCCGGGGCGAGCCGTCCGGCTCGACGGCGAGTGCGTAGCCGAACCCGTCGCCGGTCAGGAGAAAGGTGCCGGCCGGCTCGTCCCGGTGGATCATTACCTCACCCAGTAGGAGTAGAGATCCGCCCCCGCGAGGGAGAAGCGGAGCTTGACCTGCTTGCCGGCCAGTGTGGACAGTCGCACGTGCCCGGTCCACCGCACGTCCGCGCCGTACTGGTCGCCGGTGACGGGCCGCGACGTGAACCCGGGGATCACCTTCTCGGTCGCCGCGTCGAGGACCTCGACCGTCAGCGAACCGCCCGTGCGGACGACCGCGTTCACGCTCAGGGTGGCCCCGGTGAACTCCACCGGCTTCGTGACGACGAAGCCCGGGTCGCCGCTGTGCGGGCGGGACGCGTTGGTCATCGACACGAACCCGTCGCGCCGCCACGTCGCCATGCCGCTCTGGCCCAGGTAGTCGTCGTGGTTCGGGTCGGTCAGGTCCGGGCCGCCGTGGTCGGCGTTGAACGCGCCGTAGTACATCGTGACGGTCCTGTCGGTGACCAGCGCGTTGGACGCGGTGTAGAGCGCGCCGTCGTCCCACGCGCCCGGCTCGCCCGGCGTCAGCACGGGGTCACGCACCGGCCGGCTCCAGTTGACGAGGTCACGCGAGGACGCGACCTCCGGCAGGACCGGGCCGGCACCCGCGCCCGACTGGGACCCCACGGTGTAGTTGGTGATGAGGAAGACCCACGGCAGGCCGATGTTCGTGCTCTCGTAGGGCAGCACGGGCATGCCGTAGATCTGCCCCTCCAACCCGCCGAGTGCCTGTGCCGCGCCGTTGTCGGCGTAGTCGCCGCTCACCGCGAGCACCGGCGCGCTCCAGTGCAGGAAGTCCTTGCTCGTGGACAGGAACGCGGAGCGGTTGTAGATGCCGGGCGTGCCGGAGGTGAACATCCGCTTCTTGACCGTGGCGATGTACTGCTGGGTGCGGGAGTCCCACGTCACGTTCGACACGTCGCCGTCGAGCAGCACCGGCCGGTCGCCGCCGGCGGTCCACGTGTAGCCGTCGGGGGAGAAGTAGACGTAGTACCCGAGCGTGTCGTTGACGACGCCGCTGTGGAACTGCATCAGCGCGAACCGGTGGTCCGGCGCGGCCTTCGGGTTGTACGCGACCGTGCCACCACCCGCGATGACCAGATTCGTCCGCGACGCCGGGATGTCCTTGTACCCCAGGTTCCCCCGGCCCAGCGGCTTGTCCCAGTGCACGCCGTCACGGCTTTCCGCGTAGCAGAGGTAGTAGCCGGGGGAGACGTCGTTGTTGCAGTCGTACCACATCCGGTACACGTCACCGATCCTGAAGACCGAGCCGTAGATGTAGGCGGAGGACTCCCACGGGAACTCCGGTGAGATGACCGGGTCGGGCAGCTTCTTTGCCGGGTGCACGACCCGGCCGACGTCCTTGGTGGACTCGATGCGGTAGTCGTCGAGGAACAGCTCCCGCGCGGTGCCCAGGTTCGGGTCGTAGGGCGCCGGTGCCTTCAGCAGCGTCACCTGGTCCCAGTAGTACTGGCCGACCTGGTCGGCACCGGCGGCGATCCGCACGGACACGTTCGACGTGCCGGCCGGGGCGACCCCGGTGACGGTGACCGTCTGCCAGTCCAGGCCGGCCGCCGGGCTCACCGCCCGGGTGTCCAGCACGGTGTTCTCGAAGCTCGTGAAGACCAGCGACAGGGCTGGCGGCGTGCCGCTGCGCCCCTTCAGCTTCGCGGTGAGCGCGAACTCGTTGCCCGGCGCGGCGACGATGCGCTGGCTCGTCACGCTCACGCTCGCACCGTTGGTGTTGGTGGTCTGCAGCGAACCGAGTCCGGCACTGCGGTAGGCGGAGAGGTTGACCACCGTGGCGCCGGCGGCGTTGCCGTCCACGGCCCACGCGAGGGGATGACCGGACCGGTCGCCGATGTCGAACCCGCCGTTGGGCAGGAGCCCGGTCGTGGTGTCCACAGTGGTCGGCGGGGTCCGGACCGCCGCCGACGCGGGCAGCGCGGCGACGACGGCGGTGAGGAGGACAAGTGTTGTCAGCAGGGGTTTGCGAAGTCTCATCGGCCCTCCAGCGGGACGGCGGGGAACGTCGCCAGGGTGTATGGAACGCCGTTCCATGTCAACGGGCACACGCTCCGCCGGCGGTCGTCAGACCGTCCCGGCCTTCCGCAGCTCGCCCAGCACGTCGCGGGCCGCCTCCAGCGTGCGTGCCACGTCCTCGGCCGTGTGCGCACCGGAGATGTGGTTGCGCTTCAACGACATCGGCAGCATGAGGAAGCCCCGCTCGGTCATGCCCCGGTGGAACGCCACGTAGGCCTCGTCGTTGTTGCGCATGAGGTCCCGGTAGCCGAGGATCGGCGGCTTCGCGAAGTAGAGGACGAACACCCCGCCGAACCCGGCGACGGTCGCCTCGACGTCCAGTTCGGTGACGATCTCGGCCAGCCCGGTGCGTATCCGGTCGCCGAGCGCGAAGGTGCGCTCGTAGAAGTCCGGGTGCTCCTGCAGGTAGCCGATCGTGGCCAGCGCCGCGGCGCTGCCGACCGGGTTGCCGTTGAACGTGCCGGCGAGCAGCACGTCACCGGTCCGGCCGTTGAAGTGCTCCATCAGGTCCCGGCGACCGGCGACCCCGCCGACCGGGAACCCGTTGCCCAGGCCCTTGCCGAAGGTCGTGAGGTCGGGGGTGGCGCCGATGACCTGCTGGTAGCCGCCGAGGGAGTGCCGCAGGCCCGTGATCACCTCGTCGAAGACCAACAGCGCGTCGTTCGTCTCGGTGAGCTTGCGCAGGCCGGACACGAACTCCGCGGTCGGCAGCAGCGCGCCCACGTTGTGCGGGACGGGCTCCATGATGACCGCGGCGACCCGGTCCGGGTACTGGTCGAACAGCGCGGTGACCGAGTCCAGGTCGTTGAACTCCGCGATCAGCGTCGAGTCGACCGCCTGGGGCAGGATGCCGCTCGACAGCGGGTCGCGGCCGTAGGCCCTGTCGGGCGCGGAGATCACGTTGCGGGCCACGGCGTCGGACCAGCCGTGGAAGCCGCCCTGGAACTTCACCACCAGGTCGCGGCCGGTGACCGCACGGGCCAGCCGGATCGCCTGCGCGACCGCTTCCGACCCGCTCATCGTGGCGATCATCGACTCGGCGGACGGCATGATCTCGACCACCCGCTCCGCGAGCGCCACCTCCTGCTCGGTCACGCCGAGGCCGACGAGGTCGACCCCGCCGAGCGTGGCGCGCACCGCGTCGTTGACCGCCGGCGCGTTGTGGCCCAACAGGATCGCGCCGAACGCGGCGTGGTAGTCGAGGTAGCGGTTGCCGTCGGCGTCGGTGACGTACGCGCCGTCGGCGGCGGCGAAGGAGTAGGGGGCGCCGATGTAGCGCGTCGAGGAGTTCACGCCACCGGGGATCACGCGTGCCGCGGCGTCCGCGATCGCCTGGCCGCGCGGGTGTGCAGAGCTTGGCATACGAGCGACGCTAGATGAGCGCCGAAGGACATGGCAAGGTGTTCCACGTTTTACCCGCGAGCAACGTCGACAGGCTTGTTCCGTCTTGACACGGCCGCCGGTCGAACTGAAGATGTCCGACATGGAACAACGTTCCGTGCCGAGTCCGATCGGCACACTGCTCGTGGGCGCGGGGTTCATCGCCGAGGTGCACGCCGCCGCCGTCACCGCGAGCGCACGCGCTCACCTGGCCGGAGTCGTCGACGCCGACCCGGGCCGCGCCGCGGCCTTCGCCCGGTCGCACGGCGCCGTCCCGCACACCGACGACCTGGCCGAGGCACTCGCCTGGCCGGACGTCGACGCCGTCGTCGTCTGCACCCCCAACCACACCCACCTGGGCATCGGTGCCGCCGTCGCGGCCGCCGGCAAGCACCTGCTGATCGAGAAGCCCCTGGCGACGACCGTCGCCGACGCCCAGGCCCTCGCGGACGCGTTCGCGAAGGCGGGCCGCGTGCTCACCGCGGCCCACTCCCACCGCCACCACGGCTACGGCCGCACGGTCAAGGACGCCATCGACGCCGGCGCGGTCGGCACCCCCGCCCACGTCCGGCTCGCCATCCTCGGCGGCTGGATCTGGACCGGCTGGGACGCCTGGGCCGCCGACCCCGTCGTCTCCGGCGGCCACGCGCTGCACAACGGCGTGCACGTCCTGGACCTGGCCACCTGGTGGCTGTCCGGCGACCCCGTCCGCGTGCGTGCGCGGGGCCGCCGCCAGACCGCCGCCGAGCTGCGTATCTACGACTACCTGGAGATGGTGGTCGAGTACGCCGGCGGCGCCGTCGCGGTCTGCGAGATGAGCAGGGCGCACCGGCCCGGCTCGTTCGGGCTGCGCGAGCTGCGGGTGGTCGGCTCCGCCGGGATCATCGACGAGGAGTGGGCCGACGAGTCCGCGTTCCTGTTCACCGAGGCGGGCACGAAGCTCGTGCCGGCCGCGGGCGTGGACGGTTTCGGCGCCCAGTTCGAGTCCTGGTTGGACACGATCGAGGGCGCGCCGCCGGCCATGTCCGTCGCCGACGCGGTCCGCGCGGTGGAGCTGGCGGTGGCCGTCGAGGAGTCGATCGAGTCCGGCCGGCCCGTCGAGCTGGGGGCCGCCGCGTGATCACCGTGTACCTGGAGGGCGCCGCCGGCATCGGCACCCAGGACCACCAGAACGCCATGTACCGCCCGGCCTTCGAGGCGCACCCGGACTTCCAGGTCGTCGACGACCTCGCCAAGGCCGAGGTCGTGAGCGTCGCCGTGCCGCTCGGTCAGCGGGCCGAGACCATCGGCCGGCTCGTGCGTGCCGGCAAGCACGTGCTGGCCGACAAGCCGATGGCCGCGACCGCCGCCGAGTGCGCCGGCATCGCCCGGCTCGCGGAGGAACACGGCGTGCTGGTCGTGCCGGCCCACCACCAGCGGCTCGGCGCCGCCCTGCGCTCGGCCGCGGCCGCCGTGCGGGGTGGCCGCGTCGGCCTGCCGTGGAACGTGCAGTGCGACTTCCTCGTCGCGGGCGGCGACCCCGCGCCGACCGGCGAGCTGGTGAACCTCGCGCTGTACCCGATCGACGCCGTGCACGCGCTGCTCGGCCTTGCGGTGCGGCGCGTGCAGGCGGTCGGCGCGCCCGACCTCGTCACCCTGCTGCTCGACCACGACCACGGCGTCACCAGCACGATCCTCTGTGGACGCGTGACCACGCTCGGTGACGTTCCGCCCGCCGGGCTCGCCGTGCACCGCTACCGGATCAGCGGCTCGCACGGCGTGCTCGCCGTCGACGCCACCAAGCCGGCCGTGCGGGTGCGCACCGCGGAGCGGGCCGCCGGCTTCTGGGCCGGCCCGAACACCGTGTACGCCCTGCTCGACGTGCTGTCCACCGGCGTGCGCACCGGCCGCGCCGAGCTGGGCGCCGCCGACGCCGTCCGCGCCCAGCGCGTGGTCGAGGCGGCACAACGCGCCCTGGACTCCGGCCAACCGACCATACTGGAGGGTCGCGACTGATGCGTCTCGTCACCTACCGCCGCGCGGGCGCCGTGCGGCACGGACGGCTCGTCACCGGCTCCGACGGCACGGGCCGGGTGGCCGAACTCGGCGACGGCGACCTCGGGGGCCTGCTCGAGGCGGTCTTCCCGCTGACCGAGGACGCCCTGCCCGCCGCGAAGGGCGAGCACGCGCTCGCCGACGTGGCGCTGCTGGCCCCGCTGCCGCGGCCGGGCAAGCTCCTCGCCGCCGCCGCGAACTACCAGGACCACGTCACCGAGACCGGCGCGCCGCCGCTCGACAAGTCCCGGATCTCGCCCCGGCTGTTCCTCAAGCCGGCCAGCTCCATCGTCGGTCCCGGCGCGGAGATCCCGCTGCCCGACATCAGCGCGGAGGTCGACTGGGAGGCCGAGCTGGCGGTCGTGATCGGCAGGCGCGTGCGCCACGTCGGCGTCGAGGACGCGCTGGACGTGGTCGCCGGCTACCTGACCTCCAACGACGTGTCCGCCCGCTCGATCGACCTCGGCTACGAGCGCGACACCGAGGACAAGGCCGTCTGGTTCTTCGACTGGCTCGCCGGCAAGTGGTGCGACGGGTTCGCGCCGCTCGGCCCGTGGCTGGTGTCCGCCGACGAGGTGCCCGACCCGCAGGCGCTGTCGGTCGAGCTGGCCGTCAACGGTGTGACCCGGCAGCGCGGGTCCACGAAGGACATGATCTTCACGGTCGCCGAGCTGGTGGCCCACGCGTCGCGGGTGATGACCCTCGAACCGGGCGACGTCATCCAGACCGGCACCCCGTCCGGCGTCGGCGCCGCCACCGGCGAGTACCTGGCCTCCGGTGACGAGATGACTGTCACCGTCGGCCCGCTCGGCACGCTGCGCAACACGGTCTCCTAGGCTCCTTCCCCACCAGAGCGATGTTCGCTCCGCGAGCCCCGCTCAGAGAGGCACTCCCATGCGTCGAAAGTTCGTCGCCGCGCTGGCGATCGCCGCGCTCGCGCTCGCGGGCTGCGCCGGCCCGCGGAACACCGGCAGCGGTTCCTCCGGCTCCACGTCCCTGAACGTGTACCTGTACCAGGAACCCGCCGGGCTGTTCGGCCCGCTCGCCCCGAGCAGCGGCCCGGACAACCAGGTCATGTCGTTCCTGTACGAGGGCCTGCTGGGCGTGGACCCGGACTACGAGCTCCAGCCGAGGCTCGCCCAGAGCTACGAGGTGTCCCCGGACGCGACCACGTTCACCTTCAAGCTCCGCAAGGGTCTCAAGTGGAGCGACGGCAAGCCGTTCACGTCCAAGGACGTGCTCTACACCTACAAGCTGCTGGCCGACCCCAAGTCGGGCAGCGCCACGGCCGGGCTCTACACCGCGGTGGCCGGCGTCGCGGACTTCGTGGCCGGTAGGACGAGCGAGATCGCCGGCTTCTCCGCGCCGGACGACGACACGTTCGTCATCAGGGCCGCCGCGCCGAACTACGGCCTGGTCTCGCAGATCGGCATCGCCTACATCCTGCCCGAGCACGTCCTCGGCACCACGCCGTCGGCCGACATCGCGAAGAACGAGTTCTTCCGCGAGCCCAAGGTGACCATCGGGCCGTACAAGTTCGTCGAGTACAGGACGAACCAGTACGTGCACGTCACCGCGAACCCGAACTACCGCAGCCCGGCGAAGATCAAGGACGTGTACCTCAAGCCGATGACCTCCGACGCGGCCACCGCGCAGCTGGGCAACGGCGGCATCGACATCGCGTCCTACTCGCCGACCGACGTCGACACCGTCAGCAAGTTCAACGGCGTGTCCACGCAGGAGAAGCCGGGTGCGGGGTTCGTGCGCATCGCGCTGAACCAGTCGAAGGACTACTTCGCCGACGCGCGGGTGCGGCAGGCGTTCCTGTACGCGATCGACCGCGAGCAGATCGTGAAGACCGTGCTCGCCGGCAAGGGCGAGGTGCGGCTGTCCGACTTCGCCAAGGACAACGAGCCGAAGGGGCTCAACGACTACTCCTACGACCCGGCCAAGGCCAAGCAGCTGCTCGCCGCGGCGGGCTGGGACCCCAACCGCACGATCAACCTCCAGTGGGTGCAGGGCCAGCGCGACCGCGACGCGACCTCGACGATCATCCAGAACCAGCTCGCCGCGGTCGGGGTGAAGGTGAACCTGGTCAACGTCCAGGCCGCGCAGATCTCCAAGAGCTACCAGGACAAGTCCTACGACATGACGCTCTACGGCGGCGGCAACTACGCGATCGACTCGTCGAGCATCATCTACATCACCGCCTGCGCGCAGCGGTTCCCGGCCGGCGGCAACATCAACCAGTTCTGCGACCCGGCCCTGGACACGCTGATGACCCAGGCCAACGCGACCGTCGACGACAAGGAGCGCAAGTCGCTCTACGACAGGGCGGCCAAGGAGGAGAACGCGCAGGCCGACCTGATGTGGCTGTACTCGCCCAACGGGCTGTGGGGCGTGAACGACCGCGTCAAGGGCTTCAAGGCGGCGGGCTCGCAGGACTCCGCCTTCTGGGACCCGGCGAGCTGGAGCATCGGCTGACCTACTGACGGACTGACGAGGTGGCGGGCACGCGCCCGCCACCCTGACCCACCACGAGCGAGCGAAGGGAGGCGAGAGATGGGTGCGTACCTGGTGCGGCGGCTGGCGACCAACGTGCTGGTGTTCTTCCTGATCACCGTCGCGATCTTCTGGCTGGTGCACAAGGCGCCCGGCGACCCGATCGCGATGCGGATCCCGGCGGACCAGCTCAACTCCGGCAGCGCCGAGTACATCGCCCAGCAGCGGCACGCGCTCGGCCTGGACCGGCCGGTGTTCGTGCAGTACTGGTACTGGCTGACGGGCGCGCTCCGGGGCGACCTCGGCTACTCCCTGCTCAACGGCCGCCCGGTCACCGAGTTGCTGGGGGAGCGGATCGGCCCGACGGTCGAGCTGATGCTCGTCGGCCTGGTGATCTCGCTGCTCGTCGCGTTCCCGCTCGGCATCCTCGCGGCGCGGCGGAAGAACTCGGTCTGGGACTACGGCACCGCCGTGGTCAGCCTCGGCTCGGTGTCGATCCCGGTGTTCTTCCTGGCGCTGCTCGCGATCTACCTGTTCACCCTGCGGTTCCAGCTGCTGCCGTCCTCGGGCATCGCCGACCCGGCGAACCCGGGGTTGCTGGACTCCGTGCGGCACCTGGTCCTGCCGGCGTTGATCCTGGGCATCGCCAACACCGGCACCTACCTGCGCTACATCCGCGGCAGCATGATCACCGAGCTGGGTGCGGACTACGTGCGGACCGCGGAGGCCAAGGGCGCCTCACCGCGCCGCGTCGTCTACCGGCACGCGCTGCGCAACTCGCTGATCCCGGTGCTGACCGTGATCGCCAGCAACATGGGCCAGCTGCTCGCCGGCGCGGTGGTCATCGAGCAGGTGTTCGCGTGGCCCGGGATGGGGCAGCTCGCGGTCAGCTCGGTCAGGCAGCAGGACTACTCGGTGATCGTCGGCTTCGCGCTGCTCGTCGCGATCCTCGTGCTGGTGTTCAACCTCCTGGCCGACGTCCTCTACACCGTCGTCGACCCGAGGGTGAGGCTGCGATGACCGACATCCCCGCGGACCTTCCGGCCGAGTCCGTGGCCGGGGCGACCGTCTCGGCCCGGACGCCGTGGCGCACGGGGCTGCGCCGGTTCCGCCGCCACCCCCTCGCGCTGGCGAGCGTGGTGTTCCTGCTGCTGGTGATCGCCGCCGCGGTGTTCGCCGGGGCGATCTCCGGGCACGACCCCAACGCGGTCGACCTGCTGCACGCCCGTGAGGCGCCGTCGGTTGCGCACTGGCTCGGCACCGACCCGACCGGGCGCGACGTGTTCTCCCGGCTCCTGCACGCCGCCCGGGTCTCGCTGGGCGTCGGGCTCGCCGCCGCGGCCCTCGCGGTCGTGCTCGGGTCGCTGCTGGGCAGCTTCGCCGGGCTGCTCGGCCGCTGGGTGGACACGGTGGTCATGCGGCTCGCCGACATCTTCATGTCGTTCCCGACCCTGGTGGTGATCGTGGTCGTGGCCGGCGTGCTCGGCCCGAGCGTGCCGACGATGATCATCGCGATCGGGTTGTTCCAGTGGCCCGTGTGCGGCCGCATCGTCCGCGGCGTCACGCTGTCGCTGCGCGAGCACGAGTACCTCCTCGCCGCGCGGGCCGCGGGCGCCGGGTCGGGGTGGCTCATGCTCAGGCACATCATCCCGGCCGCGCTGCCGCCGATCTGCGTGGCGGCCACGTTCGCCACCGCGCAGGCCATCGGCATGGAGGCGACGTTCTCGTTCCTCGGCCTCGGCGTGCAGCCGCCGACGGCCAGTTGGGGCAACATGCTCACCGACGCACAGAGCCTGACCGTGATCGCCGACCAGCCGTGGCTGTGGCTCTCCCCGGGCATCGCGGTCGCCCTCACCGTCCTGGCCGTCAACTTCATCGGCGACGGTCTCCGCGACGCCGTGGACCCGAGGCAGTCATGACTCAGCCACTACTCCGCATCGAGTCCCTCCGCGTCGACTTCCCGACCGACGACGGGGTCGTGCACGCGGTCGACGGGGTCGACCTCGAGGTGTTCCCCGGCGAGATCGTCGCCGTGGTCGGCGAGTCGGGGTCCGGGAAGAGCGTGACCGCCATGTCGGTGCTGCGGCTCCTGCGTGAGCCGCCCGCGCGGGTGAGCGCGGACGTGCTGACGTTCCGCGACCACGACCTGCGGACCCTGTCACCCGCCGACCTGCGCGCCCTGCGGGGCGGCCCGGTCGGGATGATCTTCCAGGACCCGATGACCGCGCTGAACCCGGTGATGACCATCGGCGACCAGATCGCCGAGGCCGTGCTGCTGCACCAGGCCGAACGGGACCGCAGGGCCGCCCGCCGGCGGGCCGTGGACCTGCTGGGCCTGGTCGGCGTGCCGGACGCGGCGCAGCGGGCGAGGCAGTACCCGCACGAGTTCTCCGGCGGCATGCGCCAACGCGCCATGATCGCGATGGCCATCGCCAACGACCCGGACCTGATCATCGCGGACGAGCCGACCACGGCACTGGACGTGACCATCCAGGCGCAGGTGCTCGAACTGGTCCGCAAGGCCCAGCGCGAGACCGGCGCGGCGACCGTGCTGATCACCCACGACCTGGGCGTGGTCGCCGAGCTGGCCGACCGGGTGGTGGTCATGTACGCGGGCCGGGTGGTCGAGACCGCCGGGGTCGAGGCCCTGTTCGCCCAGCCGAGGCACCCGTACACGGTCGGCCTGCTCGCGAGCCTGCCCAGGATGGACATCGACACCGACGAGCTGAACGCCATCCCCGGCAACCCGCCGAACATGATCGACCCGCCGTCCGGGTGCCCGTTCCACCCGCGCTGCCCCCTCGCCCGCGAACGCTGCGTCACCGAACGGCCCGGCCTGCGCGAGGTCGCCCCGGGCCGGCGCAGCGCCTGCCACTACGCCGAGGAGGTGGGCACGTGACCCTGTTGAAGGTCGAGGGCCTGTCCAAGCACTTCCCGGTCCGCAAGGGCGTGCTGCGCCGCACGGTCGGGCGGATCCGCGCGGTGGACGACGTGGACCTGGAGCTGGACGCCGGTGAGACCCTGTCGCTGGTGGGGGAGTCGGGTTGCGGCAAGTCGACCACCGGCCGGCTGCTCGTGCGCCTGCTGGAGCCGACCGCCGGCCGCATCGAGTTCGACGGCACCGACCTGTCCACCCTGTCCCAACGCGAGCTGCGACCGCGACGCCAGGACATCCAGATCATGTTCCAGGACCCGTACGCCTCCCTCAGCCCGCGCATGACCGTGCACGACATCATCGCCGAGCCGCTGCGCGTGCAGGGCCGCTACCGCGACGGCGGGAGTGATCGCGTGCGGGAGCTGCTCGACATGGTCGGCCTGCGCCCCGAGCACGCCCGCCGCTACGCGCACGAGTTCTCCGGCGGCCAGCGCCAGCGCGTCGGGCTCGCCAGGGCGCTCGCGCTCGACCCGAAGCTGATCGTGCTGGACGAGCCGGTCAGCGCGCTGGACGTGTCCGTGCAGGCACAGGTGATCAACCAGCTGCGCGCCCTGCAGCAGCGGCTCGGCCTCGCGTACCTGTTCATCTCCCACAACCTGTCGGTGGTCCGGCACATCTCCCACCGGGTCGCCGTGATGTACCTGGGCAGCATCGTGGAGACCGGGACCCGCGCGGACATCTTCACCAAGCCCACGCACCCGTACACGCAGGCGCTGCTCTCGGCCATCCCCGTGCCGGACCCGGCGAGCCGCGCCACCAGGGAGCGGATCACGCTGACCGGCGACGTCCCCAGCGCCAGCAACCCGCCGAGCGGGTGCCGGTTCCGCACCCGGTGCTGGAAGGCGCAGGATGTCTGCGCGCAGGAGGCACCCGTGCTCGCCGACCGGCTCGGCGTCGGGCACCCGAGTGCGTGCCACTTCCCCGAGATCACTCCGGTTAGGAGCGTGTGATGGCCCGTACGACCCGACAGGTGTCGGTCGACGACTCGAAACCCGCGTCGGCGAACTACCACGCCAACGCGCTGGCCCGCGGCCTCGCGCTGCTGGAGATGCTGGCCGCGTCGACCGAGCCGTTGACGCTGAACGACTTCAGCGCCGCCACGGCCTTACCCAAGAGCACGCTCGTGCGGCTGCTGGCCGTGCTGGGCGAGATGGAGTACGTGGTCCGCATCGACGAGCGGCCCTCCTACCGGCTCGGCCACAAGGTGCACCGGCTCGCCAGCTCGTACGTGTCCACCCTGGACCTCACGGTCGTGGCGCAGGAGTACCTCAAGCCTCTCGCCGAGGGCACCGGGCAGACCGCGAACCTCGGCGTGCTCGACGGCGACCAGGTGTTGCACATCTGCGTCGCGGAGCCGGACCGGCCGCTGCGGTTCACCACCGCCCTCGGCTCGCGCGACCACACCTACTGCACCGGCCTGGGCAAGGTGCTGCTGTCCGACCTCACCGACGAGCAGGTGGCGCGGACGGTGCCGGCCGAGCCGTTCGACGCCTTCACCGGGAACACCATCACCACGCTCGAGGACCTGCGCCGCGACCTGCGCAGGACCGCGCGCCGCGGCTACGCGCTCGACGACAACGAGCGCAGCAGCGGGCTGCGGTGCGTCGCCGTGCCGGTGCCGGTCGCCGGGGAGAACCTCGCCGCACTGTCGGTGTCCGGGCCGACCGGTGAGTTCGGCACCGCGAAGCAGCACGAGTACGTCGCGATGCTGGACGAGGTGGCGAAGAGGATGGCGGCCGACCCGGACTTCACGACGGCGTTGCGGATCGTGCACCGGTCGCTGCGATCGGCGGGCGCGTGATCCCGGCCGTGTGCTCAGCCCACGTAGGCGATCGCCTCGACCTCGACCCGGACGTCCGGGTGTCCGAAGTCGACGACCACAGTGGTCCTGGCCGGCGGGGCGTCGCCGAAGCGGCGTGCGTAGACCTCGTTGAAGGGCTTGAAGAGCGTCGCGTTGGACAGGAACGCGCCGATCTTCACCAGCTGGTCCAGGCGCGCGCCGGCGGCGTGCAGCACGGCCTCGACGTTGTCCAGCACCTTCTCGACCTCGCTGGTGAAGTCGCCGAGGTAGACCTTGTTGTCGGCGTCGGTGGCCACCTGGCCCGACACGTAGACGAAGCCGCCCGCCTTGGTGGCGTGTGACAGCGGCACGGCAGGTGCGGGGAAGCCCGCGGGATGGAATCGTTCGACCATGAGGACATGGAACCACGTTCCAGGTCTGGCGCTGACCGGGGGACTGGTCGTGGACGGCACCGGCGCGCCCGGCCGCTACGCGACGGTCCTGGTGCGGGACGGCCGGATCGCGGCCGTCGGCGACAACCTGCCTACGGACGACCTGCCGAGCGACGTGCGCCACGTCGACGTGTCCGGTCGGGTCGTCTGCCCGGGCTTCGTGGACATCCACACCCACTCGGACCTGACACTGCTGTCGGACCCGCGGGCGCTCAGCAAGGTGCACCAGGGCGTCACCACCGAGGTCGTCGGCAACTGCGGGCTCGGCGTCACCGGTCCACCGCGCACCGAACTCCGGGCGGCGGTCAGCTACCTCGACCTGGACCCGGGCGTGGCGTGGACGTGGCAGGACCTGCCCGGCTACCTCGACGCCGTCGCCGCGGCCGGGCCGGGCGTGAACGTGGCGGCCCTGGTCGGGCACCTCGTGCTGCGGGCCCTGGTCTGCGGGTTCGCCGACCGGGCCGCCACCCCGGCCGAACTGGACACGATGCGCGGGCTGCTGGCCGACGCGCTCGACGCGGGCGCGGTCGGCCTGTCCACCGGCCTCGTCTACGCGCCGCTGCCGTTCGCCCGCGAGGACGAGCTCGTGGCACTCGGCGAGGTCACCGCGGCGGCCGGGAAGGTCTTCACCTGGCACGTCCGCAGCTACGACGACGGGCTCATCGACTCGGTCACCCAGGCCGTCACGGTCGCCCGGCGGACCGGCTGCCGCACCCAGATCTCGCACCTGGCCGCGGTCGGGCGGCGCAACTGGGGCGCCGTGCGCCACGCGCTGGACCTCGTGGACGCGGCCAACGCGGAGGGCTGCTCGGTCGGCGTGGACATCTACCCGTACCTGCACGGCAACGCACCGCTGGCCCAGCTGCTGCCGGCGTGGGCGCAGGAGGGCGGACCGACGGCGTGGGTGCCGCGGCTGTCCGACGACGGGGTGCGGGCGCGGATCCGCGAGGCGTGGCGGGACCGGCCGACCACGTGGGACGAGATCACGGTCAGCTGGACCGCCCGGCCCGTGCCCGCGCTCGGCCGCACCATCGCGGACCTGGGCGGCGACGAGGCCGCGCTCGACCTGCTCGCCCAGCTGGGCACCGGCGTGATGATGACCGCCGGCGGCCGCAGCGAGGACGACCTGCGTGCCGTCCTCGCGCACCCGAGCGCGGTCGTGGCGTCCGACGGGCAGGCGCTCGACCCGGACGGCGTCACGGGCGCCGGCGTGCCGCACCCGCGCAGCTACGGCTGCTTCCCGCGCTACCTCGCCCGCTACGCCTCGGACCTGCCCGACGCGGTCCGCCGCTGCACGTCCGCGCCGGCCGCGCGCGTGGGCCTCGCGGACCGCGGTGTGCTCCGCGAGGGCGCGCCCGCGGACGTCGTGGTGTTCGACCCGGCCCGCCTCGCCGACCGGGCCACGTTCACCGACCCGCACCGGTTCGCGGCCGGCGTCGACCTGGTGCTGGTGAACGGCGCGGTCGCCGTCGAGGGTGGCACGCACACCGGCACGCGAGCGGGACGAGTACTGCGACAACGGGGAGCCCCATGCTGATCGACGTGCACACCCACTGCCACCTCAGTGAGCACTGGGGCTGCGAGTGGCACCGCAACTGGCGGCCGGTGTACGGCAACGACTACCCCGACCACACGCCGGAGCAGTACGACGAGGCGATGGCGGCGGCCGGGGTCGACCTCGCGTTCGTGTTCGGCATGCGTGCGAGCCGGGCCGGGGTGAGCACGCCGAACGAGTTCGTCGAGGAGTTCTGCGCCGCGACGGCCACGAACACGATCGGGTTCATGGCGCTGGACCTGTCCGACGCCGACGTCATGGACCAGCTCGCCGACGGCATCGCCCGCGGCCTGCGGGGGATCAAGCTGTACCCGGTGCTGGCGCACTTCGACCCGCGCGATCCCGTGCACGACGCGTTCTTCCGCGCCGCCACCGAGGCGGGCCTGATCGTGTTGTGGCACATGGGCGCCACGCCCAGCCCGGAGGGGCGCCTGGACCTGAGCGAGCCGCTGCTGGTCGACGACGTGGCGCGCCGGCACCCGGACCTGCGGCAGATCATCGCGCACCTCGGCCACCCGTGGCAGCGCGAGACCGTCGTCGTGCTGCGCAAGAACCGCAACGTGTTCGGCGACGTCTCGGCGGCGTGGGCGCGCCCGCTCGACGGGTTCCTCGCACTCGTGCGTGCCCAGGAGTGGGATGTGGTGGGCAAGCTGCTGTTCGGCTCGGACTATCCGATGTGGACGCCGGCCGAGGCGGTGGCCGGCCTGCGCGAGCTGGCGGCGATGCGACCGTCCGGGTATCCGGCGATCAGGCCCGAGACCGTGGAGTGGCTGGTGGACGGCGACCCGCGCGCGGCACTGGGGTTGGCCTGATGGACCTGCGTGAGCTGGACACCCCGGCGCTGCTGGTGGACGTCGACCGGCTGGAGACCAACGTAGCGGCGATGGCGAGGTCGTTCGCCGGTGCCGGGGTGGCGTTGCGGCCGCACGTGAAGACGTCGAAGTGCTGGGAGGTGGCCCGCCGCCAGCTCGACGTCGGCGCCGTCGGGATGACGTGCTCGACCGCGGCGGAGGTCGTGTGGTTGCGGGACCGCGGTGTGCGGGACCTGCTGTGGGCCAACGTGCCGGTGGGTCCGGGGCACGTGGCGGTCGCCGTGGCGACGCCCGGGCTGACGGTCACGCTCGACTCGGTCGAGGCGGCGCGGCCGCTGTCCGCGGCGGCGGTCGCGGCCGGCGTGACCGTCCCGTTCCTGCTGGAGGTGAACACCGGGCACGCCCGGCTCGGGGTGGAACCCGATCGTGCCGTCGCCACCGCCGCGGCCATCACGGGCCTGCCGGGGTTGCGGCTGCGCGGCGTGCTGACCCACGAGGGCCACATCGCGGCGGCGCCGGACCGGCCGGCCTTGGAGCAGGCGGGAACCGCCGCGGGTGCGCGGCTGGTGGCGGTCGCGGCCGACCTGCGCGCGGCGGGGCAGGCCGTCGAGGTCGTCTCGGTCGGGTCGACGCCCGGCGCCACGTCGGCGCCGTTCGTCGACGGCGTCACCGAGGGCCGGCCCGGCACGTACGTGTACTTCGACGCCAACCAGGTGCGGTTGGGCAGCGCCACGCTCGACCGGTGCGCGCTGACCGTGCTCGCCCGCGTGGTGTCGGTCCAGCGGGACGGGCGGGCGATCATCGACGCCGGCGTGAAGGCCATGAGCTCCGACACGATCGCCGCGGCGGGTGGCGTCGTCACCGCACCGGACGGCGTGCCGCTGCCGGGCGTCACGTTCCCCGAGGCGAACGAGGAACACGGGTTTCTCCTCCACAGCGGCGGTTTCGCGGTCGGCGACCTCGTGCGGGTGGTGCCCAACCACGCGTGCGGCACCACGAACATGTGGAGCCGCGCCCACGCGGTGCGGGGGACCGAGGTGCTGGCCGAGTGGCCGATCTCCGCCCGCTATTGAGGTCTTGACATGGAACACCGTTTCACGTGTGCTCGTGGCATGCGCATTCTCAAGGCTCGCTCCGCCATCCCGGCCGCCGACGACAGGCAGGTGCGGGAGACCGTCGAGCGGATCATCGCCGATGTCCGCGAACGCGGTGACGCGGCGGTCCGCGAGTACTCGGCCCGGTTCGACGCGTGGTCCCCGGAGTCGTTCCGGCTGACCGAGGAGGACGTCGAGAAGGCGGTGGCCGGCCTGCCCGAGCAGGTCATCCGACATCGAGTTCGCGCAGCGCCAGGTCCGCGAGTTCGCGCTGCGCCAGCGGGAGTCGTTGCGGGACTTCGAGGTGGCGACCCTGCCCGGCGTCCTGTTGGGACAGAAGCACATCCCGGTGGCCGCGGCGGGCGCGTACGTGCCGGGCGGCCGCTACCCGCTCGTGGCCTCCGCGCACATGACGATCGTGACCGCGAAGGTCGCCGGCGTGCCCAGGGTCGCCGCCTGCACCCCACCGATCCGCGGCGAGGTCCCCGCCGCGACGGTGGCCGCCATGCACCTGGCCGGCGCCGACGAGATCTATCTCTTCGGTGGCGTGCAGGCGATCGCCGCACTGGCGTGCGGCACCGAGACCGTGCCCGCCGTGCACATGCTGGCGGGCCCCGGCAACGCCTATGTCGCCGAGGCGAAGCGCCAGCTGTTCGGCGAGGTGGGCATCGACCTGTTCGCGGGCCCGACGGAGATCCTGGTCCTGGCCGACGACACGGCCGACCCGTTCACGGTGGCGGTGGACCTGCTGAGCCAGGCCGAACACGGCCCGGACAGCCCGGCGGTGCTGATCACGACGTCGGAGTCGCTGGCCAGGCAGACGATGGACCACATCGACCGCCTCCTCCCCGGCATGCCGACCCGCGACATGGCGGCCCCCGCGTGGCGCGACCACGGCGAGGTGGTGGTGGTCGACACCCTGGCCGACGCCTACGCCCTGACCGACGACTACGCGTTCGAACACGTGGAGATCCTGACCGCCAACCCGCGCGAGGCCCTGTCCACGCTGACCGACTACGGCGCCCTGTTCCTTGGCGCGGGAACCTGCGTCTCCTTCGGTGACAAGGTGATCGGCACCAACCACGTCCTCCCGACAAGAGGCGCGGCCCGCTACACGGGCGGCCTGTGGGTGGGCAAGTACCTGAAGACGGTCACCTACCAGGAGGTCACGGACCCGGCGTC
>NZ_JBJMIE010000803.1:0-7234 GCF_045807065.1 Actinophytocola sp.
ATCACATACTCCCGTGGGCCCAGCTTCCTGCCCTCCCAGCGACGTTCATACAGATCCAGCACCCGCCCGGCCTTCGCGGCAAAGTCCGGGTCACGCGGAAACAGCCACGACCGGTACTGCCACGGCTTGATCGCCTCCCGAGCCAGCCACCGCCACACCGTCAAGGCCGACATCGCCTCGGTCAAGCCTTGAGTCACTACCTCCCGAGCCAGTTCCGGACACCACCATCGCGACAACCCCACCAGCGACCAGGATCCTGGTCGGGCACGATGTCGGTCATGGCTACCCCACCGGAGTCCACCAAGATTTCTGTCAGGCAACGGTTGCGCGCCCACGCCAAAACCCACTGGCCCCAGGCAGGTGAGCTGGAGTTCCGCTACCGGGGCGCGTTCGTCTACGTCGAGGCGCACCTGACTGACGGGACAGTGCAACCGTTGATCCGGCTACGGTATGGCGGCACAGCCCGCCACTGGGGCTTCGGGCTCTACCTCGCCAGCAGCGACAAATACGAGAACCAGATCCTGCCCTCCGGATTCCCCGCCGGCAGCCCCGAAGAAGCCCTCGACTGCGCCTGTCGCCTCTACCTCGACAACCTCACCTGACCAGAACCGCCACAACCCCCAACCCACAACATCCGAAACCAACCACTAAGCCGCGAACGCGAGCGACTCCTACGGCTCACCTCCTTGGTGAGGACTTTCCACCCGATCCCCTCTCACCGGGGTCGCGCCGCTGCAAGTCCAGACAAGCTGCACGCGACCGGGCCGAGCCGAAAATGGTTGGACCGTTGGGTCGTGCCGCGGGTCAAATCTTGGTCATGGACGTGCGGCACTACGAGGACCCGCAGGCCTTCATGGCACTCGCGGAGTCCTTCTACGGCAAAGACACTCTTCGGCACACTGTTGCGCTCACCGCGATGGTGCGGCTTCTCACAATGGAACGGGCCGCTGCGCCGCGCATGGCCACTCTTCATGACAACGGGGATCTCATTGGTGTCGCGCTTCGTACGCCGCCGTGGCCGATCATTTCCAGTGGGTTGCCGACCGATCCGGTGCTCCTCGAGACCTTTCTCACCGAGTGGCGCGAGGTCGACCCGGAGCTGCCGGGTGCCAGTGGTCCCCGTGAGAACGTCGACGCCGTCGGCGCGGCCTGGACTCGGGTCACCGGTGGTGCCACGACCGAGGTTCTCGCCGGGCGGCTCTACCGGCTCGGGCAGCTGACTTTGCCCACTGTCCCTGGACGGGCGCGGCTCGCCACGGAGGACGACATCGAGCTGCTGGCGAAATGGCGTGCCGAGTTCTCGGACGAGGCGCTGCCCGATCAGCGCGACAAGTCGGGAGGCCCCGAGATGGTCCGGCGCTCGTTCGTGATCCAGGACACCGTCATGCTCTGGGAGGACGGCGGCGAACTCGTCTCCTGGGCCAACGCCTCCACGCCCATCGGTGGAATGTCCCGCGTCGGGCCCGTCTACACCCCTCCCGAGTACCGGGGTCGCGGTTACGGTTCGGCGGTGACTGCCGTCGTTTCCCAGCGGGCGCGGGACGCCGGCGCTCGGGATGTGATCCTCTTCACCAACCTGGCCAATCCCACGTCGAACTCGATCTACCAGAAGATGGGGTACCGGCCGGTGTACGACTCGTCGGAACTTCGGTTCACCCGGCTACCCTCGACCACGTGACCTCCCCTCGCCTGCTCGTCATCCAGCTCGACGAACACGACCCGATCGGTCCCCTCGGTGGCTGGCTCACCGGGGCCGGCGCGGAACTGGACCTTCGCGGGCCGGACGACCTTCCCGGCAGCACGGACGGGTACGACGGGCTCGTGTGTCTCGGCGGGTCCATGAGTGCCACCGACGACCTCGACTTCCCCTGGCTGGCCGACGTGCGCCGGCTGCTCGCGGCGGCCACCACGCGGCAGCTGCCGACCCTGGCCATCTGCCTCGGCGCGCAGCTCCTGGCCGTCGCGACCGGTGGTCACGTCACCAAGGGTGCGGAGGGACCCGAGGTCGGGCCACTGCTCGTCGCCAAGCGGGACGTCGGCTGGCAGGACCCGCTCTTCGCCGACCTGCCGTTCATGCCGGACGTCATGCAGTTCCACTCCGAGATCGTCGAGCGGCTGCCGTCGAACGCCGCGCTCCTGGCGGCCTCGACGCTCTACCCGAACCAGGCGTTCCGCGTCGGCCGCTGCGCCTACGGTCTCCAGTTCCACATCGAGACCACCACCGAGCTGGTCGAGAGCTGGGCCGCGAACAGTCCCGACGAGGCCGAGTTCGCGCGCCCCGGCGACCTGGACCACGACCGGCTCGTCCAGGTCCACGCCGACCTCGAGGAGACCAGGCGGCCGTTCGCGGCCCGGTTCGTCAAGCTGGCCGCGGGCGAGTTGGCGCCGGCCACCTCACCCCTACCGCTCATCCAGCACTGACATGGCCGACCCCGTCCGCTCACACGTCTCCATCGCCCGGTACGGCCTCACCGACGACCGTGCCGGCGAGTACCTGCGTGCCGCCGGCTGGTGGGGTGAGGACGCCCCGGTCCAGGATCACGAGCCCACCCTCGTCGCGCTGTCCCGCGCCCCGGACCCGGACCTCGCTCTCCTCACCATCGACCGCCTGCGCACCAGCGACGAGAGTGGTTGGAAGGGTCTCAACCAGGCGATCGCCACGGACCGCGGGCTGCGGGCACGCCTGCTGTCGGTGCTCGGCTCGTCCAGCGCGTTCGGCGACTTCGTGGCTGCCCGCCCCGGCGAGTGGCGCCGTCTGCTGACCGACCGGCAGAGCTTGCCCGCCACCTATCCGGCCACGCTGCTCGCCGCCGTCGACGGGGCGGACAACCCGGTGCGCGAACTGCGTGCCGCCTACCGCGGTCTGCTGCTCGAGATCGCCGCCGACGACCTCGCGCACCTCATCGAGCCGGAGCTGCCCGCGCTCGACTACCAGCAGGCCACCGCCCGCCTCACCTACCTCGCCGAGGCCGCCATCCGTGCCGCGCTCGCCGTCGCCGAGGCAGAAGCCGGTGAAGCCGCCGAGAAGTGCCGGCTGGCCGTCATCGCGATGGGCAAGACCGGCGGGCGCGAGCTGAACTACGTCTCGGACGTGGACGTGCTGTTCGTCGCCGACGGTGACCTCGACGTCGCGACCCGGCTCGCCAGCACGACCATGCGGGTCGCCACCAACGCGTGCTTCGAGGTCGACGCCGCGCTGCGGCCGGAGGGCAAGGCCGGCCCGCTCGTGCGCAACCTGGACGGCCACGTCAGCTACTACAAGCGCTGGGCCCGCACCTGGGAGTTCCAGGCCCTCCTCAAGGCCCGCCCCATCGCCGGCGACGCCGAGCTGGGCCAGAGCTACCTCGCCGCCGTCCGGCCCATGGTGTGGACTGCGGCCGACCGCGAGAACTTCGTCGACGACGTGCGGTCCATGCGCCGCCGCGTCGAGGACCACGTGCCGGCCGACCTGCTCGACCGTGAGCTGAAGCTCGGCCGCGGCGGCCTGCGTGACGTCGAGTTCGCCGTGCAGCTGCTGCAGCTCGTGCACGGCCGGGGCGACGAGGCACTGCGCCTCGGGTCCACGGTGGACGCGCTCGCCATGCTCGGCGACCGCGGCTACGTCGGCCGCACCGACGCCGCCGAGATGGGGGAGAGCTACCGCTTCCTGCGCCTGCTCGAACACCGGCTCCAGCTGCAGCGCCTGCGCCGCACCCACCTGTTCCCCGGCGACCACGAGACCGACGAGCTGCGCTGGCTCGCCCGCGCCGCCGGCGTCAAATCGACCCGGGGCAAACCCGAGTCGCAGGTGGTCGTCGACGAGTTCCGCCGGCACGTGCGGCGCATCCGCCGGCTGCACGAGAAGCTGTTCTACCGCCCGCTGCTCGAGGCGGTCGCCCGCGTGCCGACCGAAGCGCTGCGCCTGTCCACGAAACAGGCCGAGGCCCGGCTCGTCGCGCTCGGCTACGCCGCACCGGACGGTGTGCTGCGCCACATCCAGGCGCTCACCGCCGGGGTGTCGCGCCGCGCGGCGATCCAGAGCGCGTTGCTGCCGGCGCTACTCGACATGTTCGCCAACACCCCCGACCCGGACGGTGGGTTGCTCGCCTACCGGCGCGTGTCCGAGGCGCTCGCCACCACCCCCTGGTACCTGCGGGTGTTGCGGGACGAGCCGGCCGTCGTCGAGCGGCTCGCGATGCTGCTCGGCACCTCGAAGCTGGTGCCGGAACTGATGATGCGCGCACCCGAGGTGTTGCAGCTGCTCGGCGACCAGGAACGGCTGGCCGGCCGCGACCCCGACGAGGCTGCCCGGTCGCTGCGGCAGGCGGTGAACCGGCACAGCTACCTGCCGAACGCGGTCACCGCGGCGCGGTCGTTCCGCCGGCACGAGCTGCTGCGGGTCGCGGCGGCGGACCTGTTGGGGTTCATGGACACGCTGTCGGTGTGCCGGGCGCTGTCGACCGTGTGGGCGGCGGTGTTGCAGGCGACGCTCGCGGTCGTCGACCGGGCCGAGGCCGCCGCCGGTGGGGGGCACCTCGCGACCATCGCGGTCATCGGCATGGGCCGGCTCGGTGGCGCCGAGTTGGGGTACGGCTCGGACGCGGACGTGCTGTTCGTGTGCGAGCCGGCGAACGGCGCGGCCGAGGAGGACGCGCTCAGGTACGCGTCGCACGTCGCGCAGACCGTGCGGCGGCTGCTGTCGTCGCCGAGCCAGGACCCGGCGCTGCACGTGGACGTCGACCTGCGGCCGGAGGGGCGGCAGGGACCGATCGTGCGCACGTTCGACTCCTACCGCGCGTACTACGGTCAGTGGTCGGAGGTGTGGGAGGCGCAGGCGTTGCTGCGTGCGCGCCCGATCGCCGGCGACGAGGACCTGGGTGCGCGGTTCGTCGAGATGATCGACCCGGTCCGGTACCCGGCGAACGGCCTGGACGCGAACCAGATCCGCGAGGTGCGGCGCATCAAGGCGCGCGTGGACAACGAGCGGTTGCCGCGCGGCGCCGACCCGGCCACCCACCCCAAGCTCGGCCGCGGCGGCCTGGCCGACATCGAGTGGACGCTGCAGCTGTTGCAGCTGCGGTATGCGCACGAGCACCCGAGCCTGCGCACGACGTCCACAATGGATGGTCTCGCGGCGGCGGTGGACGTCGGCCTCGTCGACGCGGCGGACGCCGAGGAACTCCGGGAGGCGTGGCTGCTCGCGACCCGCGTCCGCAACGCGGCGACGTTGGTGCGCGGCAAGTTCACCGACCAGCCGCCGACGTCCGGCCGCGAGCTGGCGGCGGTCGCGGCGGTCATCCGCGGGGACGTCGAGGCCGAGCCGGGTGAGTTCGTGGACTCCTACCGGCGCACGCTGCGCCGCGCCCGCGGCGTGGTGGAACGGCTCTTCTACGAGGACTGAAAGGGGACATGGGTGGCGTTCAGCACGAGGATCGAGGTGCGCGGGTACGAACTGGACTCGCTCGGGCACGTCAACCACGCCGTGTACCACCTGTACGCGGAAGTGGCGCGGACCAAGGCGTTCGGGGCCGCCGGCTGCGACTGGGACGTGCTCACCGAGCGGCGCACCGCGCCGGTGCTGCTGACGACCACGGTGAACTTCCGGCGTGAGCTGCGCATGGGTGACGAGGTGGACGTGTCGTGCACGGCGAAGTTCGGCGACGGCAAGACGTTCACGTTGGAGCAGCTGATCACCAAGGTGGACGGGACGCTGTCGGCCGAGGTCTACTGCGTGCTCGGGCTGATGGACCTCGACGCGCGGAAGCTGCACGCCGATCCCCGCGCGGTCCTGGAGTCCGCGGGCTTCGACGTCACGAAGATGAATGACTGACGAGGTCCGTGCCGAGATCGCGGCGGCCTGCCATCGGCTGGCCAGCGAGGGCATGGTCTTCGGCACCGCCGGCAACGTCAGCGTCCGGCAGGGCGACCGGGTGGCGCTGACCGCCACGGGCGTGACCCTGGCGGACGCGACCCCCGACGACGTCACCGTCGTGGACCTGTCGGGCGCGGTCGTCGCGGGTGGACTGCGCCCCACGTCGGAGGTGGGCCTGCACCTGGGCATCCACCGCCACGTCGGCGATGGCGCGATCGTCCACACCCACGCACCGGCCTCGACCGCACTGGCGTGCGTGCTCGACGAGCTACCGGTGATCCACTACCAGCTGCTCGACGTGGGTGGCTCGGTGCCGGTCGTGCCGTTCTTCCCCTTCGGTACCACCGAGTTGGCCGAAGCGGTCGCGGCCGCGATGGCGGACAGGAAGGCGGTGCTCATGGCCAACCACGGCATGGTCACCCGGGACGCGACCCTGGCCGAGGCGCTGGAGCGGACGTTCGTCGTGGAATGGGCGTGCGCGCTGTACGCGAGGGCGTCGGTACTCGGCACCCCGAAGGTGCTCACGGCGGCCCAGCAGCAGGCGGTTCGTGCGGTCATCGCGAAGCTGCGGTACGGCAAACCCCAACCGATGGAGACGGCCCCGCCAGCCGGTTCCGACTGACGGGGCCGTTGTCTTGGGGGAACTCACACGTCGTAGTACAGCGCGAACTCGTACGGGTGCGGGCGCAGCCGCAGCGGGGTGATCTCGCTCTCGCGCTTGAAGTTGATCCAGGTCTCGATCACGTCCGGCGTGAAGACGCCGCCCTCCAGCAGGAACTCGTGGTCGCGCTCGAGGTTGTTCAGCACCGCGTCCAGCGACGCCGGCACGGTGGCGACGTCCTTGGCCTCCTCGGGCGGCAGCTCGTAGAGGTCCTTGTCGATCGGCGTGGGCGGCTCGATCTTGTTCTTGATGCCGTCGAGGCCGGCCATCACCATCGCGGAGAACGCGAGGTAGGGGTTGCCGGACGAGTCGGGGCAGCGGAACTCGATGCGCTTGGCCTTCGCGTTGGCGCCGGTGATCGGGATGCGGACGCAGGCGGAGCGGTTGCGCTGCGAGTACACCAGGTTGACCGGCGCCTCGAAGCCCGGCACCAGCCGGTGGTAGGAGTTCACGGTCGGGTTGGTGAACGCCAGCAGCGACGGGGCGTGCTTGAGCAGGCCGCCGATGTACCAGCGGGCGGTGTCCGAGAGCCCCGCGTAGCCGGACTCGTCGAAGCAGAGCGGGCGCTCGTTCTTCCAGAGGCTCTGGTGGCAGTGCATGCCGGAGCCGTTGTCACCGAAGAGCGGCTTCGGCATGAAGGTCGCGGTCTTGCCGTTCTCCCACGACGTGCTCTTGACGATGTACTTGAACAGCTGCAGGTCGTCCGCCGCGTGCAGCAGGGA
>NZ_JBJMIE010000804.1:0-13393 GCF_045807065.1 Actinophytocola sp.
AAGCGGGTCAGGTGCAGCACGTACGCCGCGACCGCGACGACGATGAGAGCGATCACAACGCTGTAGGTGATCGTCACGTTGCCCAGCTCGATGGTCGCGGTCGCGATGTCGCGGAACGTGTGGTTCTTGATGGACACCGACTCCACGCTGATCACGAAGCACAGGCCGCGGGCGAGGAACATCCCGGCGAGCGTGGCGATGAAGGGCTGCACACCGAACCTGTGGATCATGAGCCCCATGCCGAGGCCCAGGGCGGCCCCGGTCGCCAGCACGGCGATCATCACCAGCCACACCGGCCACCCCGCCCGCAGCGTGGCCGCGGCGATCATCGTGGACAGCGCCACCACCGAGCCGACGGACAGGTCGATGCCGCCGGTGAGGATCACGAACGTCATGCCGACCGCGACGACGATGAGGAACGAGTTGTCGATGAACAGGTTCGCGAAGATCTGCGGCGTGCCGAAGCCCTCGTAGCGGACGGCTCCGGCCCCGAAGGTCAGCACGAACACGACGAAGGTCGCGATGACGGGGAGGAAGCGGGAGGGAATCCTGGCGAGAGTGCTCACCGCGCACCTGCCTTCCCCGCTCGCACCGGAGTGCTCGTCCGGCCTGCCGCGTTGGCGGGTGGCGGCGCGGGGAGTGGCCGCGGGCCGCCCGGCAGGCAGCAGGGCGGGATCATGGTGAGCGTGCTCATCGGGCGCCTGCCTCCTGTGGTTCCTGGGGTACCGCCGCGACCGGGGGAGAGGTCGGTCCGACCGGTCGGCGCAGCCTGCCCGTCAACCTCGGGGACTGGAGCAGGCACACCACGATCACCACGGCCGCCTTGAAGACCAGCGTCGTCTCCGGCGGCACGCCGATCGTGTAGACGGTCGTGGTCAGGGTCTGGATCACCAGGGCGCCGATCAGGGTGCCGGTCAGCGAGTACCGGCCGCCCGCCAGCGACGTGCCGCCGATGACGACCGCCAGGATCGCGTCCATCTCGCTCCACAGGCCCGCGTTGTTGGCGTCCGCCGCGTCGACGTTCGACGCGATCATCAGGCCGGCCACGCCCGCGCACAGGGCGCTGAACACGTACACGGTCCAGATGATCGTGCGGGAGCGCACGCCCGCCAGCCGGCTCGCCTCGGGGTTCACGCCCACCGACTCGATGAGCATGCCCAGGGCCGTCCTGCGGGTCACCAGCGCCACCGCGGCGAGCACGACGAGACTGATGAGGATCGCGATCGGCAGCACCAGGAACCCGCCGCTGACCGCGTTGAAGGTGTCGTTGTTCACGGTGATGATCTGGCCCTCGGTGATGAGCATCGCCAACCCGCGGCCCGCCGTCATCAGCACCAGCGTCGCGATGATCGGCTGGATGCCCAGCACCGACACCAGGAAGCCGTTCCACAGGCCGAGCACCAGGCACAGCGCCAGCGCGAGGAACATGGCCACGACGGCGTTCCCGCCGTCGGCGATGTACGCGCACGCGACCGCCCCCGCGATGGCCACCACCGCGCCGACCGACAGGTCGATGCCGCGAGTCGCGATCACCAGGGTCATCCCCAGCGCGATGAGCAGCGTCGGCGCGCCGTTGCGCAGGATGTCCACCAGGCTGCCGAACAGGTGACCGTCCTGCAGCCGCAGGGAGAAGAACGACGGCGTGAACGCGAGGTTCAGCAACAGCAGGGCCACCAGCGCCAGCAGTGGCCACAGTAGACGTTTCACGGGCGCTCCTCACAGGCTCCGAGCACCCGCGGTGCCGATGACTCGCTCGCACGCTCGCTCATGAGATGTGCACCTTCTCGGCCTCGCCCGCGATGAGGGCCAGCACGTCGTCGACCGTCGAGTCGCCGGCCAGCTCGCCGATCACCCGCCGGTCGCGGAGGACGACCACCCGGTCGGACACGCGCATGACCTCCTCCAGCTCCGCGGAGATGAACAGCACCGCCATGCCGCCGGCCGCGAGGTCGGTCACCACCTTCTGGATCTGCGCCTTGGCGCCGACGTCGATGCCGCGGGTCGGCTCGTCGAGGATCAGCAGGCGCGGCTCGGTGATCAGCCACCGCGCCAGCAGCACCTTCTGCTGGTTGCCGCCCGACAGCGTCGCGACGACCGCGTCGGGGTTGGCCGGCCGGATGTCGAGAGCGTTCACATACCGCTCGACCAGCTCGTCCGCGGTGCGGCGCGGCACCTGGCGGTACCAGCCGCGCGCGGCCTGCATCGCGAGGATGAGGTTGTCCCGCACCGTGAGGTCCGCGACGAGCCCCTCGGCCTTGCGGTCCTCGGAGGTGAACGCTATCCCCTTCGCGATCGCCGACCGCGGCGTGCGCAGCCGCACCGGCCTGCCGTCCAGCAGCACCCGGCCGGAGTCGGCGTGGTCGGCGCCGAAGAGCAGGCGGGCCAGCTCGGTGCGGCCGGAGCCGAGCAGGCCGGCCACCCCCACGACCTCGCCGGGGTACAGCTCCAGGTCGAACGGGGCGATCGCGCCCGTGCGGCCCAGGTGCTCCGCACGCAGCAACGCCGTCCCGGCCGACACCCGCCGCTCGCCGCGCTGCTCGACCTCGTCCAGCACGCTCAGGTCCCGGCCGATCATCGCCCGGACCAGCTCGAGGCGGCTCACCGCGGTGGTCGCGTGCTCGCCGACCACGGAACCGTTGCGCAGCACGGTCAACCGGTCGGCGATCTCGTAGACCTGGTCGAGGAAGTGCGTCACGAACAGGATCGCGACGCCGTCGTCCCGCAGCACCCGCATGATGCGGAACAGCTCCGCGACCTCACCGGCGTCCAGGCTGGACGTCGGCTCGTCGAGGATCAGCACCCGCGCGTCGACCGCGACCGCCCGGGCGATGGCGACCAGCTGCTGCACGGCGATCGGGTGGCTGCCGAGCGCCGAGCCGGGGTCGATGTGCAGGCCGATGCGGGACAGCAGCTCCGCGGCACGGGCCCGCATCGCGCGGCCGTCGATCGAGCCGAACCGGCGCGGCTCGCGGCCCAGGAGGATGTTCTCCGCGACGGAGAGGTTCGCGCACAGGTTGACTTCCTGGTACACGGTGGCGATCCCGGCGTCCTGCGCCTGCGCGGGACTGTGGAACGACACCGGAACGCCGGCGAGACGGATCTCGCCGGCGTCGGGGGTGTGCACCCCGGTGAGGGCCTTGATGAGCGTCGACTTGCCGGCGCCGTTCTCGCCGAGCAACGCGTGCACCTCACCGGGGAACAACCGGAAGTCAACGTCGGCCAACGCCTTCACACCGGGGAACGTGACGGTGACGCCCTGGATGTCGACGAGGGGGGAAACGTCGGCCACGTTTCAGTACTTCCGGTCCGGCAGCGCGGTCTTGGCCTGCTCCTGCGTGAACGTGGTCTCCTTCGTGACCACCCGGTGCGGCACGTCCTCGCCGGCCACGACCTTCTTCGCCAGGTCCATCAGCTGTGGTCCGAGCAGCGGGTTGCACTCGACGATGTAGTTGATCTCGCCGTTGGACAGTGCCTGCATGCCGTCGTGCACCGCGTCGATGGTGATGACCTTGATGTCGACGCCGGGCTTCTTGCCCGCCGCCTTGATGGCCTCGAGCGCGCCGAGTCCCATGTCGTCGTTCTGCGCGAACACGACGTCGATGTCGGGCTGGGACTTGAGGAACGCCTCCATCACCTGCTTGCCGCCCGAACGGGTGAAGTCACCGGTCTGCGAGGCGACGACCTTGATCTCGGGGCTCGACTTGATGGTGTCCCCGAAGCCCTTCTTGCGGTCGATCGCCGGCGCGGCGCCCGTGGTGCCCTCCAGCTCGACGACGTTCGTCGGCCCGCTGTGGTTGTCCAGCAGCCACTTGCCGGCCTTCTTGCCCTCCTCGATGAAGTCCGAGCCGAGGAACGTCTTGTACAGCGTCTCGTCGTCGGAGTCGACGGCGCGGTCGGTGAGGATCACCGGGATTTTGGCGCGCTTGGCCTCCAGGAGGACGTTGTCCCAGCCGGTCTCCACGACCGGGCTGAACGCGATCACGTCCACCTTCTGCTGGATGTAGGACCGGATCGCCTTGATCTGGTTCTCCTGCTTCTGCTGCGCGTCGGAGAACTTGAGGTCGATCCCGGCCGACTTCGCCGACTCCTGGATCGACTTCGTGTTCGCGGTTCGCCAGCCGCTCTCCGCGCCGACCTGCGCGAAGCCCATCGTGATCTTGCCGTCGTCCGCGGCGCCACCCCCGCTGCCGCACGCTGTCAACGCCGTCAGCAGGACCGCGGCCAAGGCGGTCGTGATCGTCTTCCGCACTGCTTATCCTCCGTTGGACCGTGCGTGACCGGTGTCACTGGGCCACTAGAGTGAACGTTCACAGTGACGGCGTCAACCCCTCGTCATAACAACTTGTCCTCGGTTGACACCTGGGGAGACCGCGCTAATGTTAACGCTCACTTTGCGTGTCCACGCCGGCCTCGGGGCAAGCCCGGTGGGGGTACGCGGGGCCACCCACTCCTGAACCGGTTCACCCGCAGCCCGAGGGAGCACCCATGGCACGATCTCGCGGCGCCCGCCTTCCCGTCGCGATCCTCGTTGTGAGCGCTCTCGCCACCCCGGCGGGCGGCGCGGCAGCCGACCAGGCGCGCGCCGACCAGGACTACACGGTCACCGTTGATGTGAACGCTCACGGCGCCGACATCTCCGACACGATGTACGGCGTCTTCTTCGAGGACATCAACCGCGCCGCCGACGGTGGCCTGTACGCGGAGCTGGTGCAGAACCGCTCCTTCGAGTACGACACCGTCGACAACGCCTCCTACACCCCGCTCACCGGCTGGGCGCCCAAGGCGGGCGACCCGCGGGTGGTCGACGACGGCGGCCGGTTGAACGAGAGGAACCGGCGGTACCTGCGCCTGGGCCTGCCCGGCGGGATCATCAACGCCGGCTACAACTCCGGCATCGCCGTCGAGGCGGGCAGGAAGTACGACTTCTCGGTGTGGGCCCGCACGGACCAGGCGGCCACGCCCCTGACCGTCTCGCTCACGGATCCCGCCGGCGCCCCGCTCGCCGCCCCGCTGCGGCTGTCCGTCCGCGGCACGACCTGGACCCGCTACACGGGCACGCTCACCGCCCGGACGGCGAGCATCACCGGCCGGCTCCTCGTCGAGGGCGGGGGAGTGGGCACGCTCGCACTGGACATGGTGTCGCTGTTCCCGCACGACACCTACAAGGGCCGGCCGAACGGCATGCGCCGCGACCTCGCCGAGAAGATCGCCGCACTGCACCCGAAGTTCGTCCGCTTCCCCGGCGGCTGCCTGGTCAACACCGGCAGCATGTACGGCTACGAGGCGCCGAACTGGGAACGCGCGCGGTCCTACCAGTGGAAGGACACGATCGGTCCGGTCGAGCAGCGCGCCACCAACGCCAACTTCTGGGGCTACAACCAGTCCTACGGCCTCGGCTACTACGAGTACCTCCAGTTCGCCGAGGACATCGGCGCCACGCCGCTGCCGGTGGTGCCCGCGCTCGTCACCGGCTGCGGCCAGAACCAGGTCACGGACGACCCGGCCCTGCTCCAGCGCCACATCCAGGACACGCTCGACCTGATCGAGTTCGCCAACGGCCCGGCCGACTCGACCTGGGGCCGCAGGCGTGCGGAGATGGGTCACCCGAAGCCGTTCGGGCTCACCCACATCGAGGTCGGCAACGAGGAGAACCTGCCGGACGCGTTCTTCGCGAACTTCCTGCGGTTCCGGGACGCGATCAAGGCCAGGTACCCGGAGGTGACCGTGCTCAGCAACGCCGGCCCGGACGACGCCGGGGCCACGTTCAACCGCCTCTGGCAGCTCAACCGCGACGCGGGCGTCGACATGGTCGACGAGCACTACTACAACAGCCCGACCTGGTTCCTGCAGAACAACGGGCGCTACGACTCCTACGACCGCGACGGCCCCAAGGTGTTCCTCGGCGAGTACGCCTCGCAGGACAACAAGTTCTCCAACGCGCTGGCCGAGGCCGCGTACCTCACGGGCCTGGAGCGCAACGCGGACGTCGTCCGGCTCGCGTCCTACGCGCCGCTGCTGTCCAACGAGGACTACGTGCAGTGGCGGCCGGACATGATCTGGTTCAACAACCGCGCCTCCTGGGGCTCGGCGGACTACGAGGTGCAGCGGCTGTTCATGAACAACGTCGGCGACCACGTGGTGCCGAGCACCGCGACCGGCACGCCCACCCAGGAGGAACAGCCGATCACGGGCGCGGTCGGGCTGTCCACCTGGGACACCGCGGCGGCCTACGACGACGTGCGGGTGTCCACACCGGACGGCACCCCGCTGTTCGCCGACGACTTCTCCGGCACCGACGCCAACTGGACGAACATCGCCGGCCGCGGCACGTGGGCGGTCACCGACGGTGCCTACGTGCAGTCCGACACGGCCGCCGAGAACACCATGGTCATGGCCGGCGACCCCGCGTGGCAGAACTACGACCTGAACGTCCACGCCACCAAGCTCTCCGGCCGCGAGGGCTTCCTCGTCGGCTTCGGGGTCAGGGACTCCGGCAACTACTACTGGTGGAACCTCGGCGGCTGGAACATCCCCCACTCGGCGGTGGAGAAGGCGGAGGGCGGCGGCAAGTCCACGCTCATCGCCGACGGCACCACCGTGCAGACCGGCCGCCGGTACGACCTGCGGATCCAGGTCCGCGGCCGGACCGTCACCCTGTTCCTCGACGGCCGGCGGTGGGGGGAGTTCACCGACAGCCAGCAGGTGGAGCCGTTCCGTCAGGTCGTCACACGGGACAACCGAACCGGCGAGCTCATCGTCAAGGTGGTGAACGCGCAGGCGACCGCGGCGCGCACCGAGATCCGGCTGAACGGCGCGGACGTCGAGCGCTCTGCCCGGGTCACCACCCTGCAGGGCGACCCCGACGACGTGAACACGCAGTACACCACGCCGATCACGCCGCGGGAGTCCCGCCTCGACGTCGCGAGCACGTTCACCTATACGTTCCAGCCGTACTCGGTGACGTTCATCCGGACAAGGACCAGGAGCAGCTCGTGAGCCTCGACCGCAGGACCTTGTTCCGTGCCGGCGGTGCCGTGGCCGCGGCGAGCGTGATACCCATGACCACAGGAAGCACCGCACCCGCGACGACCAGGGGCAAACACGCGGCGGACGGGCCGGGCAAGGCCGTCGCCATCACCACCCGCAACCCCCTCGTCGAGCAACGCGCGGACCCGTTCATCACCAGAGCCGACAACGGCATGTACTACATGACCGGCTCGGTGCCGGAGTACGACCGCGTCGTGATCCGCGGCGCCACGACCCTCGACGGCCTCGCCACGGCCCGTGAGCGCACCATCTGGCGCCGCCCGGCGTCCGGCTCCATGGGCGGCTACATCTGGGCGCCCGAGCTGCACCGCATCGGCGACCGCTGGTACGTGTACTTCGCCGCGGGCGACTCGGACGACCCGTTCCGCATCCGCACCTACGTGCTGGAGTCGATCAAGGACGACCCGAGGAGCACCGGCTGGCTGCCGCCGAAGCGCATGGTCACCGGGTGGGACTCGTTCACACTCGACGCGACCACCTTCTCCCACCGCGGCCGGCGGTACTTCCTCTGGGCGCAGAGCGAGCCCGGCATCCCCACCAACAGCAACCTCTACATCGCGGAGATGGTCTCGCCGCTCGAGCTCGTCACGCCGGTCGTGCGGATCGCCGTGCCGACGCTGAGCTGGGAGACCCAGGGGTTCCGCGTCAACGAGGGCCCGGCGGTGCTGGTCCGCAACGGCCGCGTGTTCGTCACGTTCTCGGCGAGCGCCACTGACGCCCGCTACTGCATGGGCCTGCTCCACGCGGACGAGAACGCCAACCTCCTCGACGCCCGGTCGTGGACCAAGGCGCCCGACCCGGTCTTCACCACGAGCGCCGAGACCCGCCAGTTCGGTCCGGGGCACAACTGTTTCACCGTCGCCGAGGACGGCACGACCGACGTGCTCGTCTACCACGCCCGCGACTACCGGGACATCAACGGCGACCCGCTGTTCGACCCGAACCGGCACACACGCGTGCAGAAGCTGTACTGGAACGAGGACGGGACGCCCGCGTTCGGGGTGCCGGTCGGCAAGGGCGACCCGGTCGTGCGGCTGTCCCCGCTCGACGCGCCCGACCTCGTCGTCCGCCACGCCGAGTTCCGGCTGCGGGTCGAGGGCAACGTCCGCGAGGTCGCCGACTCGTGGTTCCGGTTCACGCCGGGGCACCTCGGCGCGGGGACGGTGTCGGTGCAGTCGGTCAACTACCCGGACCGCTACGTGTGCGCGGGCGACGGGGTGCTGCGCATCGAGCAGTTCGTGGAGGCCGACGAGTACGGCACCATCGCGAGCTTCGTCCGCGTGCCGGGTCTCGCGGATCGCTCGGCCGTGTCACTGCGGTGCCTGAACGACTCCGGAGCGTATATCGCCCACGACAACGGACGGCTCGTCATCGCCCGTCCAGGTAGGGGGCGCACCGAACGCGAGCGTTCGACCTTCCGAATCGGTTGACGGTGGGACACTGGGTATATACACAGGTCCAGGACGTCCGGGGCCGAGGCGAGTCGAAGGCAGGTTCACAGTGGACAACCCGGTAGTGGGTAGCAAGGTCGCGCGGGACCCCGCGATGACGGACGTGGCCCGCCTGGCCGGGGTGTCCCATCAGACGGTCTCGCGGGTGCTGAACGGGCATCCGAACGTGCGGGAGCAGACGCGGTTACGGGTGCGGGCGGCGATCGAGCAGCTGGGCTACCGGCCGAACAACGCGGCGCGCGCGCTCGTCACCGGCAGGTCGCAGCTGATCGGGGTCATCGCGCAGAACTCGTCGCTGTTCGGACCGTCTTCGCTGCTCGGCGCGTTCGAGACGGCGGCGGCGGAGGCCGGCTTCTCGGTGAGCCTGCGCCGGGTGAAGGTCCTCGACCGGGGCTCCATCGCCGCGGCCGTCGAGCACCACCGCGACGCGCGCGTGGCCGGCATCGTGGCGATCGCGCCGACCGCGTCGGCCAACGAGGCACTCGCCGACGTGCCCGCGGGCGTGCCGCTGGTGACCGTCGACGGCGACCCGGAGCGCGAGAGCCCGCTGGTGACCGTGGACCAGTACCAGGGTGCGTTCGACGCGACCGAGCACCTGCTCGCCGCGGGGCACCACACGGTGTGGCACGTGTCCGGGCCGGCGGACTGGTTCGACAGTGCCGGCCGGGTGCAGGGCTGGCGGGCCGCGCTCGCGGAGGCCGAGGTCGAGGAGCCGCCGCTCGTGGCGGCCGACTGGAGCGCGGAGGCGGGCTACAAGGCAGGCCAGATGCTGGCCCGGATGCCGGAGTGCAGCGCCATCTTCGCCGCGAACGACCACCTGGCGCTGGGCATCCTGCGGGCCATGCACGAACGGGGCCGCAGCGTGCCCTACGACGTCAGCGTCGTCGGCTTCGACGACGTGCCCGAGGCGGCGTACTTCATCCCCCCGCTGACGACGGTGCGCCCCGACTTCAACGCGGTGGCCCGCGAGACACTCGGCCTGTTGCTGGCCCAGGTGACCGAGAGCGAGGTGGGGCAGCTCCACCGCACGATCGCACCGGAACTGGTGGTGCGCTCCAGCGTCTCGCCGCCGGAGGACTGATCCGCGGCCCACGGCGAAGACTTTTTCGTGCCGACGCCTTCTGGACGTCGATCGTGCTGTGGGGTGCCCTTTCGGCCATGTCCGGATCAACCGGCTACGGGCGAATCATTCCGGAGTTCGTGACAGCGGCGCGCTCGCCGGGGCGCCGCGCGTCCCAATGCGGTGGTACGAACGGGCAACCGTCCATTGTGCACGCTCACTAACGATCTCCGTAACAAAGCGGACGGCCTCTTGACGGGCCTGATGTTAGCGATAACACTCCTCGCATGGCCAACGATCGCGATGACGCGCTGGTGGTGGGCGTCGACTTCGGCACCCTTTCCGGACGTGCCGTGGTCGTGCGGGTGAGGGACGGCGCCGAGCTCGGTACCGCCGTGCACGAGTTCCGCCACGGGGTCGTCGACCGGACCCTGCCCGGGAGCGGCAGGCCGCTGCCGCCGGACTGGGCGCTGCAGGTGCCCAAGGACTACCTCGACGTGCTGCGCACCGCCGTGCCCGAGGCGATCAAGGACGCCGGTGTGAACGCGAACGACGTGATCGGCATCGGCACCGACTTCACCGCCTGCACGATGGTCCCGGTGACCGCCGACGGCACGCCGCTGTGCGAGCTGCCGGAGTTCGCGGACAACCCGCACGCCTACGTCAAGCTCTGGAAGCACCACGCCGCACAGCCGCAGGCCGACCGGATCAACAAGCTGGGCGCCGCCCGCGGCGAGAGTTGGCTGCCCCGCTACGGTGGTCTCATCTCCTCGGAGTGGGAGTTCGCCAAGGGGCTCCAGCTGCTGGAGGAGGCCCCCGAGGTCTACGCCGCGATGGCCCACTGGGTCGAGGCCGCGGACTGGATCATCTGGCAGCTCACCGGCAACTACGTCCGCAACGCCTGCACCGCCGGCTACAAGGGCATCTACCAGGACGGCGCCTACCCGTCCGAGGACTTCCTCCGCGAGCTGCACCCCGACTTCGCCGGGTTCGTGCGCGACAAGCTCGACCACCCCATCGGCCAGCTCGGCGACCGGGCCGGCGACCTGAGCAAGCTCGCCGCGTACTGGACCGGTCTGCCCGCCGGAATAGCCGTGGCCGTGGGGAATGTCGACGCCCACGTCACCGCGCCGGCCGCGCGGGCGGTCGAGCCGGGCCGGCTCGTCGCGATCATGGGCACGTCCACCTGCCACGTCATGAGCGGCGCGGACCTGCACGAGGTGCCGGGCATGTGCGGGGTGGTGCGGGGCGGGATCATCCCGGGCCTCTGGGGTTACGAGGCCGGGCAGAGCGGCGTCGGGGACATCTTCGCGTGGTTCGTCGAGAACCAGGTGCCGCCGGAGTACCACGAAGCCGCACGCGCGCAGGGGAAGTCGCTGCACCAGCACCTCTCCGACCTCGCGGCCAAGCAGCGGGTGGGCGAGCACGGGCTGCTGGCCCTCGACTGGCACAGTGGCAACCGCTCGGTGCTCGTCGACCACGAGCTGTCGGGGCTCGTGCTCGGCCAGACCCTCGCCACGAGGCCCGAGGACATCTACCGCGCGCTGTTCGAGGCCACGGCCTTCGGCACCCGCATGATCGTGGCGGCGTTCACCGAGGCGGGCGTGCCGGTGACCGAGCTGGTCGTCGCGGGTGGGCTCGTGCGCAACGAGCTGCTCATGCAGATCTACGCCGACGTCACGAACCTGCCGCTGTCCACCATCGGCTCCGCGCAGGGGCCGGCGCTCGGCTCGGCCATGCACGCCGCCGTCGCCGCGGGTGCCTACCCCGACATCCGCGCGGCGGCCGACGCGATGGGCTCGGTCGACAGCGGTGTGTACCAACCGATTCCCGAGAACGCGGCGACCTACGACCAGCTCTTCGCGGAGTACGCCACGCTGCACGACTACTTCGGGCGCGGGGCCAACGACGTCATGCACACGCTGAAGGCGCTGCGGCGCGCGGCGGTGGCGGCTCGATGAGCACGCTCACAGCGCTGCGGGAGACCGTCGCGGGGCTGCACCGCGAGCTGACCCGCTACAACCTCGTCAGCTGGACCGCCGGCAACATCTCCGCGCGGGTGCCGGGCGAGGACCTGATGGTGATCAAGCCGTCCGGGGTCTCCTACGACGACCTCAGCGCGGACACCATGGTCGTCACCGACCTGCACGGCAACCTCGTCGAGGGCGACCTCTCGCCGTCCTCGGACACCGACGCGCACGCCTACGTCTACCGGCACATGCCCGAGGTCGGCGGGGTCGCGCACACGCACTCGTCGTACGCGACGGCGTGGGCGGCCCGCGGCGAGCCCATCCCGTGCGTGCTCACCATGATCGCCGACGAGTTCGGCGGCGCCATCCCGGTCGGGCCGTTCGCCCTGATCGGTGACGACTCGATCGGCCGCGGCATCGTGGAGACGTTGCGGGAGAGCAGGTCCCCGGCGGTGCTGATGCGCCAGCACGGGCCGTTCACCGTCGGGAAGGACGCGCGGGCGGCGGTCAAGGCGGCCGTGCTGCTCGAGGAGGTCGCCCGCACCGTCCACTTCGCACACCAGCTCGGCACGCCGGACGCCATCGGCCAGGACGACGTCGACCGGCTCTACGCCCGGTACCAGAACGTGTACGGGCAATAAGGAGAGTTCATGTCCTCTGCCGCCAAGCCACAGGTCTGGTTCCTGACCGGCAGCCAGCACCTCTACGGTCCGGAGACCCTGGACCAGGTGGCGAGCCAGTCGCAGCAGATCCAGCGCATGCTCACCTCCTCCGGCGCGATCAGCGCCGAGGTCGTGTGGCAGCCGGTGTTGACCGACTCCGCCGCGATCCGCGACGTGCTGGGAAAGGCCAACAGCGACCCGGCGTGCGTCGGCGTGATCGCGTGGATGCACACGTTCTCCCCGGCCAAGATGTGGATCACCGGGCTGGACATCCTGCGCAAACCCCTGCTGCACCTGCACACCCAGCTCAACGAGGCGTTGCCGTGGGAGTCCATCGACATGGACTTCATGAACCTCAACCAGGCCGCGCACGGCGACCGCGAGTTCGGCTACATCCAGAGCCGGCTGGGCGTGGCGCGCAAGACCGTGGCCGGGCACGCGAGCGATCCGGTGCTCACCAGCCGCATCGACGAATGGGCCCGCGCCGCGACGGGTTTCGCGCACCTGCGCACGCTGCGGCTCGCCCGCTTCGGCGACAACATGCGCGACGTGGCGGTGACCGAGGGCGACAAGGTCGAGGCCGAGTTGCGCTTCGGCGTCTCCGTCAACACCTACGGCGTGAACGACCTCGTGGCACTCGTGGACGCGGTCACCGACGACGAGGTCGACCTGCTGGTCGCCGACTACGCCGACGCCTACCACCTCGCGCCGGAGCTGGCGAAGGGCGGTGAGCGGCACGGGTCGCTGCGTTACGCCGCCCGTATCGAGGCCGGTCTGCGGACGTTCCTGACCGAAGGCTCCTTCGGCGCGTTCACCACGAACTTCCAGGACCTGGGCGGGTTGCGGCAGCTGCCGGGGCTCGCCGTGCAGCGGCTGATGGCCGACGGCTACGGGTTCGGCGGCGAGGGCGACTGGAAGACCTCCGCGCTGCTCGCCGCCGTGAAGGCCATGGGCACCGGCACGCCGGGCGGCACCTCGTTCATGGAGGACTACACCTACCACTTCGGACCCGGCACGCCGAAGATCCTCGGCGCGCACATGCTCGAGGTGTGCCCCACCATCGCGGGCGGCACACCGTCCTGCGAGATCCACCCGCTGGGCATCGGCGGGCGGGAGGACCCCGTCCGGCTGGTCTTCGACGCCCGGCCCGGGCCCGCGGTGGTGGTGGGCCTGGCGGACCTGGGCGACCGGTTCCGCCTGGTG
>NZ_JBJMIE010000805.1:0-8979 GCF_045807065.1 Actinophytocola sp.
AACACGCCCAGCATCCGCGACACCCGGACCTCGCGAGTCCACCGGTGCACCCGGACCTCGACGAACTGCGCACCGAAGGAACTGAAGGAGTGCTTGGTCAACTCCTCACCCGGCGCTGACGAGCCGTTCCTCGCCAACTCGGTGCGGCCCATGCTCCCCAACAACTCACCAAAGGACATGCTCCGCCCCCCGGCCAGCACCCGCCCGGCCGCGTAGGAGACCTCCAGCCCCACGAACGGCCCACCAGGACCAGACGCCAGGGCCACGAGATCGTCGATGACCGCGCCGACGGCGACCACGACCGCCGTACTGGCGCTCGCGGTGGCGGAGGAGGCGCCGGACGCACCGCCCGGCGGGAGGAAGGAGTCGCCGAGCCGGGCCGCGACCCGCGACCGCTCGATGTCGAGCGACTCCGCACCCACCAGGCAGAGCACGGTCAGCAGGCCGGTGCCCGGGTCCGCGCCGCTGGTCGCGACCTCGGCGGTGTCGTCGGCCCGCACCGTCACCCGCACCGTGGCCGGGAACCGGTGGGCGGGGAACATGGCGGTGGCGGTACCCATTCCGACGAGCCAGTCACCCTCCTCGCGACCACCCGGCCGGCGGGCCGACCAGCCGAACCGGGCGGCGCCGATCCGATAGCACTCGTCGAGGTGCTTGCTCGACCACAACAGATCCGAACCCAGCGGAGAAGTCGAGTCGTTCTTCAACCGCAGCTCGATCGGGTCCATGCCCAGCGCCACCGCCAACTCGTCCATCGCGCTCTCCAGCGCGAACGATCCCGGGGCCATGCCCGGTGCACGCATGTAGGTGGTCGGTGGGATGTTGAGCGGCACCACCTTCTGGCTCGCCGCCAGGTTCCGCGTCGTGTAGTACTCCTTGGTGTTGTTCGACGCCGGCTCGACGAACGACCGGTCCACGGACGTCGCCGACCACGCGTCGTGGCGTACCGCGACCAGCGTGCCGTCCGGTTCGGCGCCGAGGGCGACCTCCTGCACGGTCGCGCCCCGGGTCGCGGTCGCGGTGAAGACCTGTTCGCGGGTCAGCGCGACCTTGACCGGCCGGTCGAGCACGCGTGCCGCCGCCGCGGCCAGGAACGCCGCGGCCGACGTGCGGCCCTTGCCGCCGAACGCGCCACCCACGAACGGGTTGACGGCGTGGACGCGGGCCGGGTCCACGCCCAGCGCGGTGGCCAGCTCCATCGCCTGCATGTCACTGCCCTGGGTGCCACTGTGGATGGTCAGCTCGCCGTCCACCCACACGGCGACCGCCGAGTGCGGCTCGATCGCGGCGTGGTTCTGCGGCGCCGTGGCGTACGTGCCCTCGACCACGACCGGGCTCGCCGCCAAGGCGTCCTCGATGGACTCGACGCCGGGGGCGAGAACGAGGTGCTGGGACGCCGGCACGTCCTCGGCGTCCGCCAGCCCCTCGGACAGCGAAGTCCTCGCCGGCCGCTCGTCGTAGCCGACCTCGATGGTCATCGCCGCGTCCCGCGCGTGCTCGACGGTGTCCGCCACGACCAGGCCGATCGGCTGGCCGTAGTACGTGACATCCTTGTCCTGCAGGGGAACCCAGGTGTCGCCGAACAGCCACGTGTTCGCCGTGCGCAGGTCGAGCGGGTCGAACGGCGAGTACACGCCGACCACGCCGGGCCCGCGCCGCGCCGCCGCGGTGTCCATGTGCCGGATCTCGCCGTGGGCGATCGTGCTGAGCACGACGTGGCCGTGGACCATCCCGGGCAGGTTGTGGTCGGCGCCGTACTTCGCCCGGCCGGTGACCTTGACCCGGCCGTCCACGCGGCCGTGCCCGCCGTTGCTGTCCGGGGAGGTGTCCAACCGAACTCTCTTCCCGTCGCCGTCGAGGACGCGCGTCAGCGCAGCAGTGCCTCCACAGTAGTGATCGGGTCGTACGCCGCGTAGGCCTCCCGCAGCCGACCCGCCGCCTGCCGGTAGGTGGGGTCGCCGAGGACCGTGGTGACCGCCTCGGTGATCTGCGCCTCCGAGGGCGTCGCCGTGGCCAGGTCGACGCCCACCCGGTGGTGGGCGACGCGCGCGGCGGTCATCGGTTTCTCCTCGGTGGCCCCGCACGCCACGACCGGGACACCCGCGGCGAGGGCGAGCTGCGTGCCGCCGGCGCCCCCGTTGGTGACGAGCAGGTCCACGCGGGGCAGCAGCTCGTCGAAGGGCACGTACTTCGCCACCCGGGCGTTGGCGGGCACGGGGCCGACGAGCACCGAGGGATCGCGGCCCAGCGCGGCGACCACCAGCACGTCCTGGTCGGCGAGCGCCCGCAGCGCGGGTTCGACGAGCTGGCCGAGGTCGCCGTTCGCGATGGTGCCCTGGGTGACCGCGACGACCGGTCGGTCCGAGTCGAGGTCGTCCCACCATGCCGGCTTCCCCGGGTCGCCGCCAGGGGGTGCCGGGAGGATGCCCGCGTAGGTGAGGTTGCCGAGCGGGTTGGCACGGGGGAAGTCGAACTCGGGCACCGTGAGCGCGGCGAGGGCGTCCGGCAGGGAGTAGAGCGCCTGGTAGAAGGGCGGCATGGGCTCGGGGGCGCCGAGCTCGGTCAGCCTGAGCTGCGCGGCCTGCCGCGTGGGCTCGAGCACCGCGTGCCACTCGGCGTTGGCCGCACGGTGCGCCCGGACGGCCTCGTCCCCGCTCAGTCCCGGGATGGGGCCCATGGGTGTGGTCGCGTCGTCATCGCAGGCGATGGGGTTGGTCACGACGGCCACCCACCTGCGGGGGCGCCGGCCGGGTGCGCCGAGCGCGACCGGCCACATGCCGGTGCACAGCGAGTTGGCGACCAGCGCGGCGTCGGGGTCCTCCTCGAGAAGGCGTTGCAGCGCCTCGTGTTGCGCGTTCATGCCCGCCACGAACACGTTGATGAGATCCCAGTTGTACTGTTCCGGCCCGGTCGGCAGTGCGAACCGTTCGGGGTTGTCGCTCATGAGCCGGCGGTCGTCGAAGTCGGCCGCACCGTGCAGCGGCACGAAACGCGCGCCGATGTCCTCGGCCCGTTCGGCGAACCGGGAGCCGACCAGCGCGGTCACCGCGTGTCCTCGCCGCACGAGCCCCTCGGCGACCCTCAGGACGGGCACCGTCTCACCGAACACCGGCGGCGCGGCGACGATCACCGATCTCACTCCATCACTCCCGACTGACCCTGGTCGTTGCGACGGGGGCGAACACTAGATCATTCACATCGGCTGTTTCTAGTGCCTGGCAAGGAAATCTCGCCGGCCACGCGGCTGCCCGGAGTATCGGGGTGTCGACCTCCCGCCACCGTGAGCGTGCCACGCCGCCGACGTCGGCCGCCGAGTCCGTGGTGATTCGTGGCGGTGAGGTTGTTCTGCACGGGCCCCATCTGAGCCACCGTGGTCTCTTCTACCCGGGTTGCGAGCGAATTTCATCTGTTCGGAGTAGGTTGCTTCCCTATTGGCGACTTACCACGACTCTCGGTAGTTAACGTGCCGGTATTCGCGTGGCCGAGTGTCGTTCGTTCGGCCGCGGCGTTGTCCACGCCCCGGGCATGTCCAACAGGGTCTTTCGTCCTGGGCGAACCTTCCGGCGCCGCTCGTCGCCTGGTTCCGGGCATTCACCGTCGTGCTGTTTAAATCGTGGCCAGGTCACCGAGAAGCGGTGTATTTCTTGACTCAACGGGCCAGGGGGAACTGTCAGGGCGTTTTCTGGACGGGTGAGTACGGCCCTCTCCCGAAGTGTTTACACGTGCGTCCTACAAAGGAACTGACACATGCCAGTTGAATACGACGGTCTGAATCCACAGCGGGCACCGCACCTCTGGGAGAGCTCATGCCCGCACAGCATGCTGACCGATACCTGGCAGGAGCCGGCCACGCTGGCCGAACTGTTCGACGACGTCGTGCGGCCGTGCCGGTGCACCGAGCGGCACATCCGCATGGGTTTCATGCTCGACATCGTCGGCTACGGCCTGCGTGACTCCCCAGCCAAGGAGAGCCTGCAGCGGCGGCTGGCCCGGGTGGTGCGCCTCGTGCTCGACGACCTGGGCGTGCCGCTGGCCGACACCGAGCGCCAGGGCACCGGCGACGGCATGGTGATGGTCCTGCCGAACCGGCTCGACATCCAGCGCGCCCTGCCCACCCTCCTGCACGCCATGAGCAAGCGGCTGGGCGACAACAACGCCACGTTCCCCGACCGGATGGCCGTTCGCATGGCGGCCGGCGTGGGCCCGGTCGGCCGGTCCGAGCTGGGTTTCGGCGGCGCGCTGGTGACGCACACGGGTCGGTTGCTGAGCAGCAGGCAGCTGCGCCGGTGGGGAGCGGAGCACCCCGAGCACGACATATCGGTCGCCCTGTCGGACCCGCTGTACCGGTTCGTGGTCGCGGAGGGCGTGCCCGGGCTGCCGCGCGAGGAGTTCACCCGGGTCAAGGTGCGGGTGAAGGAGCTGACGACCTCCGCCTGGCTGTGGACGCACTGACCGCGGCCACCCCGGGAGCGAATACCGTGCACACGTGCGAGCCACCCTGATCGTCATCGACCCCGAGTCCGGGCAGCCCCCGTTCGAGCAGGTGCGCGCCCAGCTGGCGCGCCAGATCAGCGACCGCACACTCGCGGTGGGCACCAGGCTGCCGACGGTCCGGGCCCTGGCCACGGAGCTCGGTCTGGCGGCGAACACGGTCGCGCGGGCGTACCGGGAGCTGGAGGAGGCGGGCATGGTCGAGACCCGCGGCCGGGCGGGCACGTTCGTCAGCGCCCTCGGCGACCGCAGCCGGGTGGCGCTGCGCCAGGCGGCGGCGGAGTACGCGACGGCGGTCCGCGCACTGGGCATCGACGCGACCGAGGCCGTGGAGGCGGTCCGGGCGGCACTCACCCAGGGGTGAACCCGGGCTCGCGGCGGCGCGGGCGAGTCGGCGCCTCGCCCGGCGTTGTCCGTCGGGACGAAACATCCCCGCGACCGCTGTGACGGCAAGCAGCGAGATGTCTCGTCTCGCGCGCGCCGGCCGCCGCGCTGGCCTAAGCTCGCGCGGGTGCGCAAACCCGTCACGCTCGTCCTTCTCGTCGGTCTGGTGCTCGCCGGCTGTTCGGACGACGGAACCGATGACAGCGGTCTGCTGGGCGCCCTCGGCAGGGTGCGCGCGACCGTGCAGACACGCATGGCGGTCGAGTACGGGCGGCCGGCCCGGGTGCGCGAGCTGGTCGATCAGCACGGGAACCGGTACCGGGCGCTGGTGGGGATGGGGTACAGCTCGGTCGCGTCGTACAGCCTGACGGTGAAGGACGCCCTCGATCTGGACCTCGGCGGGTTCGACGAGGCGATCCTCGCGGGCGCGCCGCCGAAGCAGGCGACCGTCCTCCTGGGCCAGTACGACGTGTCCGCGGTGGACGGGAAGCTGCGTGACCTGCACGTCGACGGCAAGGCCGGCGACGGGGGCACCCGCTGGCGCGCGGCCGACGACTACGAGATCAACCTCGAGGACGGCCCGTTCGCGGACGTGGCCCCGCTCGCGCAGTTCAACGACATCCGAACCGGTGTCGGGTCCTTCGCGTTCGCGCCGGCGGCGGCGGGGATCGACTGGGTGACCGAGCCGGGCGACACGACGCTGGCCGACGACGACGTGCTCGGCCCGCTCGCCAGGTGCCTCGGCGACGTCGTCGCGGCCCAGCTGTCGTCCGCCGGACAGGCGGTGGCGGTCCGCGACGACGCGACCGAGGTCATCTGCCTGAAGGCGGACCGCGCGAAGGTGTCCGACGCGCTCAAGGGCGACGTGCCGTCCACCGGGAAGCCGTGGGACGAGCTGGTGCCCGGCGCCAGGGTGGACCAGTACGGCGCGCTGGCGCGGGTCACCATACCCCCGCGCGACGACCAGGAGGTCGGACGCGTGCTGCGGATGATGCGGACCGCCGACCTGGCCTGGCTCCAGTAGCGACGAGGGCCACCGTCGCCCCGCGGACGGCATCCGAGGGGAGACGCCACAGTGGCAGAGGTAGCGACAGGTCGGCCATCCCGCGCAGGAGCCCACGGTGGGGTTGCACGAGTTGCCGACACAGCGAGGCGTTTACGACACCGAGCGCTCGGATAACCGAGCAGGATGTGGAGCAACAGGAACATCCGGCGCCGTCTGTGGAACGCGCCCCCGAGTGCGGCCTTCTGGTGTGGCGGAGTCGCTGCCCTGGTCGGCTTCGGCGGTGCCACCCTTTCCCCGGTCATCCTGAAGGTCGTGTCGATCCTCCTCGGAGTCGTGTTGGGGATACTCGCCTTAGTCCTTCTCACGACGAACCGGCATTTCGATCCCACCTCCTCCTGGTCCGGCCCCGCGGATTCCAGCTTCATGCCACCCAGCGACTTCGGTAGCGGCGGAACCTGACCATCCTCCGGCGTATCCCGATACAACCGACACACGGTCAACCGGCCGTCTGCCGTGGCGCTGCGCGGCGTCCCAGTCGCCGTAGCCCGTGCGGCCGCGACCGGGTGACCGCGGCCACACCGGGAGTCGGTGCGGCCGCGGCGATCGTGCTCAGTAGACGGTCGGCCAGCCGTCGCTCCAACCGATCAGGTTGATCCCGAGGCGGCTGCCCGAGGACGTGTAGTAATGGTAGGCCAGCACCCACGCGTCGGTGTCCGCGAACGCGGCGGGGTGGCCGGGACCGTAGATCGAGCCGTGGGTGGCGAGGATCTCGGTGCCACCGCCGCTCGTCATGGCGACCCCGGCCCGGTCGACGTACGGGCCGGTGACCGACGTCGACCGGCCGACCATCGTGCGGTAGTTGCTGCTGGTGCCCCGGCAGCAGTAGTCGAACGCGACGAACAGGTAGTAGTAGCCGCCCCGGTAGACGATGTAGGGCGCCTCGATCGCGCCGCCCGCGCTGGACGGCCGCTGCGCGATGTTGTAGCGCGTGCCGCCGCTCTGCTTGCCGGTCGCCGGGTCGATGCGGATCATCTTGATGCCGGTCCAGAACGAGCCGTAGACGAGCCACCAGTTGCCGGACGCGTCGACCACGAGGTTCGGGTCGATGGCGTTGTGGTCGCTGGAGCTGTTTGTCTGCACCACGATCCCCTGGTTGGTCCAGCTGCCCGGTTGGGCGGTGGTGCTGGTGGCCAGGAAGATCGCGGAGTTCTGCGAGCCGAACGTGGACGCCGCGTAGTAGAGGTAGAACTGTCCATTGTGGAACGAGATGTCCGGCGCCCAGAGGTTGTCGCTGCCCCCGGTGAACGAGTGCGCCCAGGACGCGCCGTTCGGGAACGCCGAACCGAGCCGGCGGAAGGCGGTGCGGTCGCTGGAGGTGCGGATCTCCAGGCCGGTGCCGGTGGAGAACACGTAGTAGGTGCCGTTCACCTTGACCACGGACGGGTCGTGAACCGCCACGTCACCGGTGACCACACCGGGGTTCGGATAGTCCGCGGCGGACGCCGCCACGGGTGCTGTTGCCATTCCGAGCAGGGTCAGGAAGGCGGCAAGGACCGCCCGACATCGTTGTCGCAACACGGTAATCTCCCTCGCGTCATCCCACATGTTAGCGCTCACATACAACAAGCACACCCCCCAGTTCTCAAAGCGTGAACTCCAATGAGAGCGCTACCAATCCCCGCGTGTCCAACACCGAAAACCCGCGTGTCCAACGCCCAGAGCCCGCGTGTCCAACACCCGCGACGGGTGAGTTCGACAAATCGTGCCGTCCGGATTCGTTGAACACGCGGGTCACGGCGGTTGGACACGCGGGTCACGCCGGTTGGACACGCGGGTCACGCCGGTTGGACACGCGGGTCACGCCGGTTGGACACGCGGGTCGCGGGGGTTGGACACGCGGGTTATGTGGTGACGGCGTGGGTGGAGCGGCAGGTGGCGCAGCGGACCGTGGCGGTGCGGTCGACCGGGACCCGGATGCGCTGGTGGCAGGTGGGGCAGCCGAAGACGACCTTCATCGGGGCGTGCCCCTCGAACCGGTAGCCGCCGTCGAACGGCAGGGCCGGGCCGCTGAGTGCGCTCGGCGTGGCCAGGTGCGCGGCGCGGCGCCGGTCGGCGAGGTACTGGCGGTGGGCGTCCCGCTGGCACCCGGACAGCGGTGCGCCCTCGTGGTCCTGCGCCGCGCGCCGCCGCCCGGCCCGGTAGGCCTGCCGGGCGGCGGGGTTGTCGGCGAGGTAGCGCTCGATGTCCTCGTCGAAGGCCAACGCGCGCTTGGCGAGCACGTAGCCGAGTTCCGCCGGGGACAGGTACCCGAACGACTGCCCGGCCCCCTCGACGCGGTGGGCGTCGAGCATCAGCCAGCCTGTGCCGAGGTAGACCATCGCGGTGTCGGTGAGGATCTCGTTGCGGTCCTGGTCCTTCCACCAGATGCGGTTGCGGTGCAGGAAGACGTGCATCACCTCGTGCGCCAACACGGCCGCGGCGCCCCGGACGTCGTCGCGGAAGCGCGGGCTCAACGTGATGAAGTACTCCGGCCCGGGACCGAGCTCCACGTTGCCCGCGTGGTATCCGCCGTCCCCGGTCTCCCCCAACTCCTGGAACGACACGATGAGGCGCACGTCGGTCATCCCCAGGTGCAGCGCGATCGCCCTGGCCAGCCGCTGCGCGTCGATCACCGGCTCCGTCCACGCCGTCACGACGGGCGCGATGGCGGCGGTGTAGGTACGGATCCTCGCCGGGGACAGCGCCCGGTACAGCTCCCGAAGCGCGTCCTGGACCACCGCCAGCCGCGTGAACGTCACCGGCACCACACCAGGATCCACCGCCGAGACCGACGCCATAGGCAGCGACTTTCCCTTGCGCCGCAAGAACCCCATGGCCGAACCGTACCGGTCGGCCCACACCGGCGGAATGAACTCGTCAGACCGTCAGCCGCGCCATGGCCGACTCGTCGTCCGGGGCCGCCAGGGCGGCCAGCTCCGCTTCGACCTGTTGGCGGTACGCGTGGATGGCGACCGCCCGGTCCGCGTCGCTCCAGCCGAGGGGGTCGGCGACCAACGCCGCGACCTCCTCCGCCGCGGCCACGCCGAACCTCGGGTACT
>NZ_JBJMIE010000806.1:0-7036 GCF_045807065.1 Actinophytocola sp.
CGCCGCCTCACGCGATTTCCGATGAACACGCCGGCAGAACCGGACCTGTAGGGTCCCAGGGATCTTGGCGGATCCGTCATGATCGTTGAGGCTCGCGACGACCTCTGTCCGTTGTCACCGGAGTTGGCAGGTTCTCACCGGTGCGGCCGTCTGTCTCACCACTCTGGCGAGTTTCCAGCCAAGCTGGCAGTCAGCTGTGGTCCCGTGGCTCATCAAGGCGTCGCCGTCTCAGCACAGGTGTCAGCTCCCCGGCTCACAGCCCCTGCGCGATGACATGGTCGTTGAGACGACGGTGACGTGGGCGGTCGAGCCAACTACCGCTGCGCCAGACGGCAAGGCGTTCTGTCTCATCGGAACGGTCGGTCCTCAGGCCAGAGGTTGGTTCCCTGACACGATGGATGAGAACGGACAGCGGAGTGCGGTGACGCGCGGTGCGCGATGGCCTGTGTCTGCACATCACCGTCAATTGTTGAGTGTCGGCTGCGTGTGTTTCTGGGCGAGGCGGTCATGCAGCCTCGCATGTCGGATTTGATATATCGGGCCTGTTCGGCGGAGTAGTCCGAGGCGGTATGCGTCATCGAGGAAGGTCAGTAGTCGGAGTGGGGTGTGATGGCGTGTGTGCAGGATGACCACGGTGGCGAGATAGCGTCCGGCGGGTTGGTGGAGGCCGACTCCGAGGGCGATGGTGACGGCGACGAGGAGGCCGATCCCGGCACCGGTGGCTAGTCCTCTTTCGCTGGTGAAGGTGTTCTGGATCCAGAAGGCGATGCCGAGTGCGATTCCCCCGGCGAGGGATTTGACGTACACCAACCGCATGTCGCGGTGGAAGGTGATGTTGGGCGCGCGGGGGCGGTCGTCGGTGACCGGTGTTTCGGCCCAGTCGATCAGGCCGGATGCCAGCCAGGTGGCGAATGCGAACACCAGCCCGAACACCATTCCAGCGAACAGTCCGTTTGGAAGATCGCCCGCGAGTCCCAGAAGGGAGCCGAGGACGAGCCCGACCGCGAAGCTGGGCACACAGCGGAACGCCAGCACGCGCCGGTCCCAGCGAACGATTACTCGCCATAGTGATCGCGTTCGGCCGCGCAGCCGGAGATCCGCGTAGGCCGGTCGGTCCGTCGGTTTGGCTCTGGCAGCGAGCGCGGCGACGATCGCGATCGGGATCGCGCCCGTGACGGCAAGCGCGGCGCCGAGCACGGGTTCGCCTTCGACCATGCCGGTGCCCACGGCCGCGCCCACCAGGTTGAGGCCGAAGGTGAGCACGAGCACATGCGTGATGGTGAGCGTGTTCGCGATCCCGACGACGATTCCGAACACAAGCCCGAGCACCGGCGCGATGAGCAGACCGTCGATGAGTCCCACCAGTGCCCATTCGTAGAGCAGCACGGTGAGCCCCAGCGCGATCCCAGCGATCGCCCCGGACATGAGGGAGACCGAGCGTGGTGCGACGTGGTCCAACTGCCACCAGGCCAGATCCCGGGTCCCGTTTGTGGTCAGGTGGTGGGCGAGGAATGCCAATGTTTCCGCGGTGCTGGCTGGCTCCCAGCTGTGCCGAGGGCGGAACGGGTGCTCGTCGTCATCGTCCCGGGGTGGGTTGGTGTTGACGAGTACCTTCACCAAGTGGTCGAGCAGGTTGTCGACTATGGCGTCGGCGTTGGGGAACCGGGTGGTGTCGCGCAGCGGTGCCGGGTTGGCGCGGGTGTCGACGTAGACACGGCGCAGCAGCCACAGGGCTAGTGGGGTCGACAGCGCCTCGGCGATGGGGCTGCGCTGGTCGCGGGTGAGCATGGTCAGGAACTCCTGCCATTCACCGCCAGGGTTGGGTGGGAGGCAGGCTGTGAGGTAGGCGGCGGCGTCCGCGGGTGTGAGTGGGCTGGGCTCGATCACGGCACCACCGGTGAGCGCGTCTCCACCTGAAGCGGTGACCGTGGCCTGGTATTCCGCGGTTCGGCAGGTCAGGACGAGCGGATCGGCGGCGACCTCGTTCAGTCGAACAAGCACCCGGGGACGGACCTCGGCGGGTAGTTCGTCCAAGCCGTCCAGGACCGGCAGCACCCGCCGCTGCGTCACCAACGAGCGGGCGACGTCCGGACCGAAGACGCCCGCCCGCAACGCCGGGTAATCCTCGGCCAGCCGGCGGGCCAGCCATTCGGGCAACGACTCGGCGTCGGGGTCCCAGTCGGACATCGACACGAGAACCGGAACCGGATCACCCGGCTCGGGGTGCTCGAGAAGGTCGCGGAGCAACAGCACGGCGAGTGTGGTCTTACCCATGCCTGGGTCCCCCAAGAGCACGAGCCGCCGCCGCTTCAGTTTGCGGAACTCCGCGGTCATTTCGCCGACCTGATCGGTGCGACCTGTGAACCGCCGCCGCCCACCGCCCAACAGCGACCGCAACGGATTCCCGCGCGAAACCAGCTCCGCACGATCCACCACGTCCAGTTCGGTGAACCGCCACCGCACCGCGAGCGGCCCCGGATCATCCAGCTGACGAACGATGATCTCGTCACGCCATTGCCCCAGTACTTGACTGGCCAACTGACGCTGCGCGGCATCCGCCTGCTCAACCGTCGAAACAGCCAACACCACCGACGGTGGCCGGCGAACCCACACGACCAACCCCAGCACGAGGGGCGTGAGAGACGCGACAAGCCCACCTACCGCGCCGGCCGACTGCAACCCACCAGGAGACCGCAAAGCCACCACCAGCACGATCGCCCCGGCTACCACCAAGCCCGCTGCGGCCATCCACCGCTTCCACCCAGTCATGCCAGTCATTCTCGTCCGATTTGTTGCGAATCAGACAACTTCCATGCATGTTGTCAACAGCCTCGTGCCGCACGCTCGGTGGCTCACGACTTGTGGGCGAAGCGCCGCAGCGCATGACAGCGTGTCATCCGTTGGCTAGTCCCATTCGACAGATAGCCGGGCGATCTGTCGCACAGGGACGCTGGCCCGCCACACGGGCGGGGCGACCGGATGTAGACCCGGGAGTCGGGTGAACAATGCCGGCAGGGCGATCTCGGCGTGTATCCGGGCCAGCGGCGCGCCCAGGCAGTAGTGGGCGCCGGCCGAGAACGCCAGGTGCGGGTTCGGGCTGCGGCTGACGTCGAATTCGTCGGGGTTGGTGAAGACCTCAGGGTCGCGATTGGCTGCTGCGAACGCGAGGATGCGGTGCTGGCCGGCGGAAACCGGGTGACCTTCGACCTCAGCGTCCACGCTGGCGGTCGTCCCGGTCAGGGTGGTTGGCGACACGAAACGCAGCAGCTCGTCCACCGCTGCCGGCCATCCCTCGGGGCCGGCCATCAGTTGGGCCAACTGGTGGGGGTGCTCGGCCAGCAAGTGCACGCCCGCCGAGAGAAGTGCTGTTGTGGTGACATGTCCGGCCAGGACGTAAAAGATGCAGTTGGCAAGCAGATCGGCTCGTGCCTCCGCGGTCGTCGGCTCGGCGGCCAGCGATGAAAGCACATCCTCTCGCGGGTACTCAGCCCGATCGGTCAGCGCCTGCTCGAAGTAGCTGAGCATCTCCGCGGCGGTGGCGTTGCCCAGTTCGACATTGGCATGATCGCGCTGACCGGCAACGGCCCGGCCGAAGGTGTCGACAGCCTGCGTCAACCAGTCCTGGCGGTCCGACGGCACGCCGAGGACGTCAGAGATCACCTGAAACGGCAGGGGCCGTGTGAACGCGGCGACGAGATCGACCGGCCCTTCCGCCGGCAGAGCGTCGATGAGCGCGTCTACTCGCGCCGCGATCCGCTCGCGATACCGGTCGACGCGGCGGGGCGTGAACAAGCCTGAGAAGTGCCTCCGGACGGCGCTATGAGGTGCCGGAGGCAGCCGCGCCATGAACCGTGACACGACCTGGAACATCAGATCCGTGGAGGGCGGCACCACCGGCGCCACAAACCGTGGATCGTGCAGCACTTCCTGGACGAACGCGTAGCCACAGCCCGCGATCGCCGACGAGCGCAGCGCAGACTGGGGATCTTGTCGGCCCTGTTCACTGAACAACGCGTCCATTGCCGCACGCTCAGCCGCGGCGACCTGTTCCGCCCCCGTCATTCGATCCATCAGCTCTCCCCTGCCAGGCCATCTTCGTCTGCTTGGTCGTCACAGCGGAACAACCGTTACCCCCATCGGACATATCAAGCGCGGTGGCGTGGTCCTCGACCCCTGCGCAGCAACGGCGGCAGCAGCCCGAGGCGGTCGCCACGCTGCTCGGCGCGCTGGCACACGGCAAGACCACCAGTTACTGGTGCGACGCAGGGACCGGCCAACCGCACCGACGACTCGGTCGAGCTGCTGAACCTGCCGTTCGTCGCGCTCACCGACCGCCGCTGCGCGTCGGCCTGCGACTCGTTCTCCAGCGCGGCGAAGGACCTGAAGCTCGGCACGCTGGTCGCACGCGCACCGGGGGTGCCGTTTCCGGGCCGGGGGACGGGTTCCCGCTGGACAACGAGACCGCGCTCATGCTGCCGAAGTACCACGAGATCTGTGCGAACAAGGAGATCGTGGACCGTCGGCGTCGCGCCGGACCACTACCCGCCCACGACCGCGGCCGACCTGTTCGCCGGCTGGGACCCCGGGTCTGGACAAGGCGGTGTCGCTCCTGTGAGCACAGTGCCCGTGTCGTGACGAGAACGTGGCCGGGCCCCACGGCCCGGCCACCGTTCGGCACCGTGGAGCCCACCATCCCGTCGTGCTGAACCCGAGGGCCCGACCTGCGAGGATCGGCCCTGTGGCGGAGACGGGTGTGCCGGTGCGGTGGCTGGTCGAGCGGCGGGAGCTCGGACTCACCGTGCTGGCCGGGAAGGACGCGCTCGACCGGCGGATCACGTGGGCGCACAGCATCGAGCTGGCCGACCCGCAGCGGTGGCTCGACGGCGGCGAGCTGCTGCTGACCACCGGCCTGCGGCTGCCGCGACCGGCGGGAGACCGGCGCGCGTACGTCGAGCGCCTCGATGCCGCCGGGATCGGCGCACTCGGGTTCGGGGTCGGGCTGACGTTCCGGCGGGTGCCGGACGTGCTCGTCGACACGGCGGAGCGGCTCGGGCTGCCGCTGGTCGAGGTGCCGCTGCCCACCCCGTTCGTCGCGGTGACCAGGGCCGTGAGCCAACGGCTGGCCGAGCTGGAGTACGAGGGCGTCACGCGGGCCGCCCGCGGACAGCTGGACATGACGCGGGCCGCGCTGCGGGGCGGGCCGAGCGCGGTCGTGCGACAGCTGGCGACGATCACCGGCGGCGGCGTCGCCCTGTTCGGCCCGGGCGGCGACGAACCCGTCGCCGCACACGGGTTGCGTGGTGACCACGCCGCGCGGATCACCGAGGTACGGGCCGCGCCGCCCGCCGACGGCACCGCCAGCGTCGGCCCCGACGGTTCGTTGCTCGGTCAGGTGGTGCGGGTCGGCAGGCGCGTGCACGGATGGCTGGTGCTGGTCACCGAGACCGCCACCACCCCGGCCGACCGGCTGCTGCTCGGGCACGCCGTGTCACTGATCGCGCTGGACCGGGAACAGCCCCGCCGCGCCCGCGACGAGCTGAACCGCCTCGGCACCACGCTGTGCGACCTGCTGCTCGACGGCACGGCTGGGAGGACCCTCGCCCCGTCCGTCCCGGAGGAGCTGGCCGTGGTGGTGGTCTTCGACGCGGATCCCCGGCGGGTGCTCGCCGCCGCCGACCGGGTGCTGGCCGAGCGTGGGCTGCCGGTGCTGGCCACCGTGCGGGACGGGCACGCGGTCGTGCTGGTGCCCTCCGAGGTGGACCTCGACGAGGTGGCCGGGCACGTCGGACGGTCGGCCGCGTGCCCGGTGGCCGGACTGCCGGCCGCACTCCGCCAGGCCGTCACCGCCGCGCGGGTGGCCCGGGCCCGCGACGTGCCGCTCGTGCGGTTCACGTCGCTGGCCGGGCACGTGCTGTCCGCGACCCCGGAGACCCGCGCGGTACTGGCCGACCTCGCGGCGGCCCGGCTGCGGCCGCTGGCGGGCACCGACCTGGTGGACACGCTGCGTGCCTTCCTGGAGCACAACGGACACGCGGAGGCCACGTCCACCGCGCTCGGCGTGCACCGCCACACCCTGCGTGCCCGCCTCGACCGCATCCGCGCGTTGCTGGACGTGGACCTGGACGACGCGCACGTGCGTGCGGAACTGCTCCTGGCGCTTAGCGCCGGGTGACCTCGGCGGCGTCCGCGTGCCCGTCTCGGCCGCTCCTGGTCCTATGGCCGGCTGACCTCCGCCGTCACCGCGTCCGCCAGCACGTCCATGCCCTCCGCGAGCAGAGCGTCCGGAATGGACAGTGGGGGGAGGAGGCGCAGCACGTTGCCGTAGCTGCCGGCGGTCAGCACGAGCACGCCCTCCTGGTGGCAGCGCCGTGCGACGCGGGCCGTCAGGCCCGGGGCCGGTGTGCGGTCGGCGCCCACCAGCTCGATCGCCATCATCGCGCCCCGGCCGCGGACGTCGCCGACCGCGTCGTGCCCGGACCGCAACGCGGTGAGGGTCTTGTGCATCCGGGCGCCGATCGTGCTGGCCCTCGTCAGCAGGTCGTGCTGTTCGATCTCCTCGAACACGCCGAGTGCGGCCGCGCACGCGACCGGGTTGCCGCTGAAGGTGCCGCCGAGGCCGCCGGCCGGCACCGCGTCCATCAGCTCGGCGCGGCCGGTCACCGCCGCGATCGGCAGGCCGCCGCCGAGGCCCTTGGCCGTGGTGACCAGGTCCGGCTGGACGCCCTCGTGCTCGCACGCGAACCACTGGCCGGTGCGGGCGACACCGGACTGCACCTCGTCGGCGATCAGCACGATGCCGCGCTCGCGGCAGATCTCCGCCACCCTTGGCAGGAAGCCCGGCGCCGGCACGACGAAACCGCCCTCGCCCTGGATGGGCTCGATGATCACCGCGGCCACGTTGCCGGCGCCGACCTGCCGGTCGACCAGCTCGACCAGAGCGTCGGCGGCCTCCTCCGCGCAGCGCTCCGGCCTGGTCGGCCAGCGGTACGGGTAGGCCATCGGCGCCCGGTGGACCTCGCCGGCGAACGGGCCGAAA
>NZ_JBJMIE010000807.1:0-7825 GCF_045807065.1 Actinophytocola sp.
GAGAAGCGCGGCCCCCACCAGCCGGCCCTGGGCGGTGGCGAGACCCGACTGCGTCTCCTCCGCGAAGCGCTCGGCGGCCGCGTCCCGCTCGGCCGCCGGGATCCCGGCGAGGTCGAGGACGCGGAGCGGCTCGTAGCCGGTCGGCACGTCGAGGTCGGTCCGCCATCCGTCCTGTGTGGACAGCCGCAGCCGGAGTGCGTCGTGGTGGGCCACGAGTGCGGTGAGCGCGGCCGACAGGGTCTCCGCGCGAACGGGCCGGGTGCACTCGAGCAGGACCGACTGGTTGTAGTGGTCCAGCCCGCCGTGGTGGTCGGTGAACCAGCGCAGGATCGGGGTCAGCGGCACCGGGCCGGTGACCGTGCCCTGCTCGGCCCGCACGGGTGCCGCCGCGTCCCTGGCGGCGGCGGTGGCGAGCGCGGCGACGGTGCGGTGCTCGAACAGCTGCCGGACCGTCACGGGTACGCCCCGGGCGCGGGCCTGCGCGGCGATGTGGATGGCGAGGATGGAGTCGCCGCCCAGGTGGAAGAAGTCGTCGTGGACGCCGACCCCGTCGACGCCGAGCACGCGTGCCCACACCTGCGCGAGGTGCCGCTCGGTGTCCGTGCGCGGGGCGGTCGCACCGGTGTGCGCGAGCGGTGCCGGGTCGGGCAGGTCCTTGCGGTTGACCTTGCCGGCCTGGGTGAGCGGCATGCGGTCCAGCACCACCCAGGTGGCCGGCACCATGTAGTCCGGCAGTGTGGCGGCGACGAACTCGCGCAGGTCACCGGTGTCCAGCGCGTGCCCGGTGTGCGCGACGACGTAGGCGACCAGCCTGCGGTGGCCGGTGGTGTCCGCTCGTGTGTCCGCTCGCGCGTCCACTCGCGCGTCCACGATGGCCTCGCTGACCGCCGGGTGCATGAGCAGCCGCGCCTCGATCTCACCCAGCTCGACGCGATAGCCGCGGATCTTGACCTGGTGGTCGGCGCGGCCGAGGAAGTCCAGGTTGCCGTCCGCGCGGAACCGGGCCAGGTCGCCGGTGCGGTACATCCTGGCACCCGGCGGACCGAACGGGTCGGGCACGAACTTCTCGGCCGTCAACCCCGGCCGGCGCCAGTACCCGCGCGCGACCCCGAAGCCGCCGATGCACAGCTCGCCGACCGCGCCGACCGGCAGCGGGCGCAACGCCTCGTCGAGCACGTACATGCGGGTGTTGGCGATGGGCCTGCCGATGGACACCGGCACCGACGGGTCGAAGTCCGCGCCGATCTCGTAGACCGAGCAGCCCACGACCGTCTCGGTCGGGCCGTACTCGTCGATGATCCGCGCGTCCGGCGCGATCCGCCGCCACGCCACCACCGTCTCCGGCCGCACCTCATCCGCCCCCACCACGAACGTCCGGACCGAGTCGACGGTGGCACCGGCGGGAATCGTCGCGCGCAGGACGTCCAGGTGGCCCGGCGTGAGCTTCAGCAGCGAGAAGTCGCCGGGCCGGGTCAACCGATCGGCCAACGCGGTGAGACCGCGGTCCGCGGGCAGCAGGGTGACGTCCTTGCCACCGATCAGCGGCAGGAAGAAGTTCGGCACCGACAGGTCGAACGCGATCGACCCCAGCATCGGGGCACCCGAGGCGCCCGCGAGGCCGTAGCCGTCGATCGCCCACCACAGGTAGTTGACCAACCCGTGGTGGGAGATCATCACCCCCTTCGGCCGCCCCGTCGACCCCGACGTGTACATCACGTAGACGAGATTGTCCGGGCCGTGCACCGGCACCGGGTTCGTCTCCGGGCAGCCGGCGACCTCGGCGTCGGCGAGCAGTTCCGCCGTCACCACCAGCTCGGCGCCCGTGTCGGCCAGCATGTACTCCCGCCGCTCCACCGGGTGCTCGGGATCCAGCGGCAGATACGCGCCGCCGGACTTCACCACCCCCAGCAACGCCACCAGAACATCCACACCGGACCCGACACACACCCCCACCACCGACTCGCACCCGACACCCCGGCCCCGCAGATAATGGGCCACCCGGTTCGCCCGCGCGTTCAACTCCGCATAGCTGACCACCGAACCGTCCACGGCCACCACCGCCACCGCACCCGGTGCCCGCACCACCGCCGCCTCGAACAACTCCCCCAACGTCACCCGCGGCACATCCATCACCGTGTCGTTCCACCCACGCACCACCAACTCCCGCTCGGCGCCGGGCAGGACGTCCAGCTCGGACAGCGGGCTGTGCGGGTCGGCCACGGCGCGAGCCAGCACGGCGGCGACGCGTTCGGCGTACCGCCCGGCCGTGCCGTCGTCGAGGACGTCCGTGGCGTACTCGACGGCCAGCTCGAGGTGGTCGCCGTGGTCGGTGCAGAACAGGGCGAGGTCGACCTTGCCGAGGTCGTGGTGCAGCTCGGCGTCCGCCACGTCGAGGTCGGCGAACCGCCACCGCTCCTCATCGGCCTCGACGAACTGGAAGAGCACCTGGAACAGCGGGTTGCGCCCGGACTCGCGGGCCGGCGCGACCGCGGCGACGACGTCGTCGAACGCGACGTCCTGGTGGCCGACCGCACCGAGCACGGCACGCCGGGTCCGGTCGAGCAACACCGCGAACGTCGGGTCCCCGGTCAGGTCCGCGGGGATCGCCACGGTGTTGGCGAACAGCCCGGGCACCTGCTCGACCTCCGCGGTGCCGCGGCCCGCCGTCAGCGATCCCACGGCGAAGCCGTCCTGGCCCGCGCACCGGCGCAGCACGGTGGAGAACGCGGCCAGCACCGCCACGAACAGGGTGACGCCGTGGGTACGGGCGAGCGCGCGAACCCCGGCCGTGAGATCCGGTGGCAGCGCACGGACCACGGTGCCGGTGCGGTAGGACGGGCGGGGCGGGTGGGGCCGGTCGGTGGGCAGCCGCAGCACCGGCTCGACCCCGGCCAGCGCCTCCCGCCAGTAGGCGAGCTGCCCGGCACGCACCTCGCCGGTGACCCGGCCGGCCTGCCAGCGGGCGTAGTCCCGGTACTGGATCTCCGGCCGGGCCAGCCGCGGCGCCCGCCCGGCGACCCCGGCGGAGTACAGCTCGCCCAGCTCCCTGCCGAGGATCCCGCACGACCAGCCGTCGGTCACCAGGTGGTGCATGTTCAGCACCAGCAGGTGTTCCTCTTCATCCACTGTGTACAGCCGGGCGCGGAACAGCGGCCCCGCGGCGAGGTCGAACGGGGTGCGCAGCTCGGCCACCGCCAGCTCGACCGCACGCTGCCGAGTGCCGGTGTCGACCACCGCGAAGTCCGCGGCCCGCCGGTCCTCGGTGCGCTGCACCGGCTCCGGGTCGCCGGTGAAGACCGTACGCAGGATCTCGTGCCGCGCCACCAGTTCGTCCACACCGGACCGCAGCACCGCGACGTCCAGCCGGCCGCCCAGCCACAGGGCGCGGTGCACGCCGTAGAGCGCGTTGTCGTCCAGGAACCGGTCCACCACCCACAACCCGTGCTGCACCGGGGAGAGCGGCACGGGCTCGTTCGGCGGAGCGGGCGGGATGCGGTCCGGCATCGCCTCGGTCCTGCCGGCGAGCCGCCGGCGCAGCAGTGCCCGCTGCGCGTCGGTCAGCGGCGGCTGTGGGGAAAGCGTGGTCATCGGCGCCTCGTGGTCGCTGGTTCGGTGCGGGACGGGTCAGGACTGGGCTGATGACCGTTCGGCCATCCGCCTGCGCAGGCTGAGCGGGCGCATGTCCACCCACACCCGCTCCACGTGGTCGAGGCACTCGTCCCTGGTGCCCGCGGTGCCGTCGGCTCGCCAGCCGGCCGGGATCTCCTTGCCCTCCGGCCAGATCGAGTACTGCTCCTCCTCGTTGACGACCACCACGAAGCGGTCCGGTCCGGTGCCGTTGTCCGACATGTCACATCCCTCGGTTTCCGTCCACGGCCGCCTCTTCGAGCAGCCGGCGCGCCTGTTCATCGGTCAGTGCCGCGATCTCCGCGTGCACGATCTCCTCGACCGCCGCGGCCGTCCCGGCCACGGTGGGGTGCTCGAAGATCAGCGGCAGCGGCAGGTCGGCCGCGAACACCTGCCGCATGCGTGCGATCGCCCTGGTGGCGAGCAGCGAATGGCCGCCGATACCGAAGAAGTCGTCGTCGACGCCGACCTTCTCCCGGCCCAGCACGGACGCCCAGATCCCGGCGACCACCTCCTCGGTGTCCGTCCGGGGCGCCACGTACTCGCCACCCATGTCGACGAGCTCCGGCGCCGGCAGCCCGCGCCGGTCCAGCTTTCCGCTGGGCAGCCGGGGAAGCGTGTCGAGCACCGTGACCGAGCCGGGCACCGCGTAGCCGGGCAGCAAACCGCGGACGTGGTCGAGCAGCTCGGCCGGCGTGGCGCGGCCGGCGACGTAGGCCGCGAGCCGCTTGTCGCCCGGCGCGGCGCTCCAGGCGAGCACGGCGGCGTCGGTCACCGCCGGGTGCGTGCGCAGCGCGTGCGCCACCTCGCCCAGCTCGACCCGGACCCCCCGGATCTTCACCTGGTCATCGCCGCGGCGCAGGAACGACAGCGAGCCGTCCCGCTCCATGCGCCCCCAGTCGCCGGTGCGGTACAGCCGCTCGCCGGGCAGGTCCGGGTGCGGCACGAACACCTCCGCGGTGCGCCGCGGATCGCCCAGGTAGCCGCGGGCCAGGCCGATCCCGCCGATGCACAGCTCCCCGGCGACTCCGACCGGCAGCTCCTCGGACCAGCCGTCGAGTACCCGCACCTCGTTGTTGTCGATGGGCCGGCCAACGGAGACCGCGCCCGTGCCGGCCGTGTCCGCCGGTCCGCAGACCCGGCAGGTCGAGTCGATCGACACCTCGGTGGCGCCCCAGGTGTTGTCCAGCACGACCGCCGCGCCGAAGGCCGCGCGGAACCGTGCCACCAGCTCGGGGCGCAGCGCCTCGCCGCTGGACAGCACGCTGCGCAGTGCCGGCATCCGCGTGACGTCCTCGGCGGTCACCGTGTCCAGGAACAGCTCCAGCACGCTGGGCACGAACTGCACGTGGACCGCGCGGTGGGCGATGACGGCGTCCGCGATCGCGCGGGGGTCGCGGTGCAGGCCGGCGCCGAGCACCGCCACCCGTCCGCCGGTCAGCAGCGGCCAGAAGATCTCGACGGCGGCGTCGTCGAACGTGAGGGTCGTCTTGTGCAGCACCGTGTCCCCCGGTGCCAGCCGGTGGTGCCGTTGCATCCAGCACATGCGGTTGACCCAGCCCGCGTGCGTGCAGGCCACGCCCTTCGGGCGGCCCGTGGACCCGGACGTGTAGTAGACGGCCGCGAGGTGGTCGGGGTCGACGGCCGGGAGGACCGCCGGCCTGTCCACCGTGGACGTCCGGTCCGGCACGGTCAGCGGCCGGCTGCCGGCGCTCTCGACGAGGCCGGCGAGCGCCGGCTCCACCAGGCACACCCGCGCGCCGGAGTCCGCCAGCAGCCGCTCGACTCGCGCCGGCGGGGTGTCGGGCTCGATCGGCACGTACGCGCTGCCCGCCTTGAGGACCCCCAGGAGCGCCGCGACCATCGCCATCGAGCGGTCGAGCAGCACCGCGACCACGACGTCCGGGCCGGCGCCCAGCGCGGCCAGGCGGCCCGCGATCGCGTCCGACCACGTGTCCAGCTCGGCGTAGGTCACCGTGTCGGCACCCGCCAGCACGGCGACCGCGTCGGGTGTGCGGGCGGCCTGCTCGCCGAACAGCTCGTGCAGGCAGCGCCGCGGGAACTCGCTCTCGGGACGAGCGGTGAGCGCCGCCATGCCGGCACGCTCGGCCGCGTCCATCATGGACAGCCGGTCGATGTGGGTGGTGGGGTCGGCCACGATGCCGGCGAGCAGGACGCCGAAGTGGCGGACCAGCGCGTCGACGGTCTCCGGCCGGTACAGGCGGGTGTCGTAGACGAGGTCGCCGGCCAGGCCGTCCGGCGTGGACACGAACGCGAGGTCGAGGTCGTAGCGGACCGGGAGCGCGGGCGGGGCCAGCGGCCGCACCTCGAGCCCGCCCAGCTCCGCCGCCCGCTGACGCGCGCTGTCGAGCCTGATCACGATCTGGAAGAACGGTGTCGTCCCCGGGTTCCGGTCCGGTGCCAGCTCGCCGACCAGCCGGTCGAACGGCACGTCCTGGTGCGCGTAGGCGTCCAGCGTGCGGTCCCTGGTGCGGGTCAGCAGGTCCACGAAGGACGGCCGGCCGGACAGGTCGCCGCGCAGCACCAGCATGTTGATGAAGAAGCCGATCAGCGGCTCGGACTCGGTCAGCTCGCGGTCGGCGGCGGTGGTGCCCACGGTGATGTCGTCTACGCCGGAGTACCGGTGCAGCAGCACCTGCCACGCGGTGAGCAGTGTCATGAACAGGGTCGCACCGTGCTCGGCCCCGATCCGCTCCAGTCCGGCGGCGACGTCGGCCGGGACGGTGAAGGCGTGGCTCGCGGCGCGGCCGGTGACGGTCGAGCGGCCCGCCGGGCGCGGCAGGTCCGGGTACAGCTCGAACGACTCGGCACCGGCCAGCTCGGTACGCCAGAAGTCCAGCTTCGCGGCGAACTCGGCGTCCGCCTGCCGCGCCTCCTGGTGGGCGGCGACGTCGGCGTACTGCACCACGAGGGGTGGGAGCGGGCTGGGCCGGCCGGCGGCGAACGCGTCGTAGAGCGTGGCCAGCTCGTCGTGCAGCAGGCCGAGCGACCAGCCGTCGAAGGCCATGTGGTGCACGGTCAGGCACAGCACGTGGTCGGCGGGGCCGACCCGGAACACCGTCGCACGCACGGGAAGTCCCGCGGCGAGGTCGAGCGGCCGGGTGGTCTCGGCGGTCAGCGCGTCCGCCAGCGCCGGCTCGGCCACGTCGAACACGCCGACCGCGAACGCCGCGGCCGGGCGGACGACGCCGACCGGCTCGTCGGCCACCACCGCTACGCCGGTGCGCAGGACCTCGTGCCGGGCGACGATCTCGGCCAGTGCCGCGGCGAGCACGTCGACGTCGAGCGGGCCGGTGACGCGCAGCAGCATCGGCACCAGGAACTGGGCGCCGTCCCCGAACTGGTCGAGCAGCCACAGCCGTTTCTGCGCCGAGGACAGCGGCAGCGTCGGACCGCGGCGGATCACCGGGAGCCGCGGCGGTGCCTGCTCGGTCGCGTGCGCCATCATCCGGTCGGCGAGCACGGTGGCGAACTCCGCGATCGTCGGGTGGCGCAGCACGTCCCGCATCAGCCCGCGAACCGGCAGCCCGGGCACCAGCTCGCCGAGCCGGGCGACGATCCGCGCGGCCACGAGCGAGTGACCACCCAGCTCGAAGAAGTCCTCGTCGACGTCGACGGCGTCCAGTTCCAGCGCCTCGCACCAGATCCGGGCGATGATCCGCTCCACCTCGGTCCGGGGTGCCGCCCCGGCGCCGCCGCGCGCCGGCGCGGGTGCGGTGAGGGGGGCCACTGCCCCGGTCGCCACGGCGGACCACCCGGTGAACTCGGTGAGCGGGGTGTCGGGGTTGGCCGTCGCCCACCGGAGCACGCACTCGAAGTCGGTGACGAACCGCTCGACCGTGGCGGCGTCGAACAGGTCGGTCTTGTAGTACCAGGCCATGTCGAAACCACCGGGCGCGGCCGTGAGGATCACCGCGATGTCGACCGCGGTCGACGGCGAGCCGCCGGCCTCCTCCACCACGGTCAGCCCGGTGAGGTCGAGCCGGCCCTCCGGTGCGTTGGTGACGCTGAAGTTGACCTGTACCAGGGGTTCCCGGCCTGGTTGGCGTGGCGGGCGCAACGCGGCGACGACGCGTTCCAGGGAGAAGCAGCTGTGCTGGTAGGCGTCCAGCGCGGTCTCGCGGACCTGTGCGAGCAGCTCGCGGATGGTCGGCGCGGCGGCCAGCCGGATCCGGCA
>NZ_JBJMIE010000808.1:0-3187 GCF_045807065.1 Actinophytocola sp.
AAGATGTCCCTGCTGGACGCGGACTTCGAGGTCGCTTTCCGCCGCCGGCTGCCGGCCGGCGTCCGCATGTACACCGGCGACGACTTCAACTACCCGGACCTGATCGCGGGTGACGAGCACGGGTACTCGGACGCGTTGCTCGGTGTGTTCGCGGCCATCGCGCCCGCGGTCGGCCCGGCCCTGGCGGAGCTGGACAAGCGCTCGGTCGACGGCTTCCACGCGCTGCTGGACCCGACGGTGCCCCTGGCCCGGCACCTGTTCCGCGCGCCGACGCAGTACTACAAGACCGGGATCGTGTTCCTGGCGTGGCTTTCCGGCCACCAGCAGCACTTCACGATGGTCGGCGGCCTGCAGTCGGGCCGCTCGGTCACGCACCTGGCGCGGTTGCTGGTGCTGGCGGACGAGGCGGGCCTGCTGCCGCACGCCGACCTGGCGGCGGCCCGGGCACGGTCCTTCTTCGCGGTGGCGGGAGTGCCCCAGTGACCGAGTTCTCCTTCAACCAGGCCACGGCGAAGTACTGGCCGCTCGTCGACGTGGTCAAGGGCTGCGCGGCGGCCGGCGTGCGGCACGTCGGCCTGTGGCGCGAACCCGTGGCGGAGTACGGGTTGTCCCGCTCGGCGGCACTGGTGCGGGACGCGGGCCTGTCGGTGACCTCGTTGTGCCGCGGCGGTTTCTTCGGCGCCCCCGACTGGCTCGACGACAACCGGCGCGCACTGGACGAGGCCGCCACCCTCGGCGCACCCGCGCTGGTGCTGGTCTGCGGCGGGTTGTTCGACCGCCCGCTCGCCGAGGCACGCGCCCGGGTGGCCGCGGGCCTGGAAGCGTTGGCACCACACGCGGTCGACGTCGGTGTGACGCTGGCGGTGGAGCCGATGCACCCGATGTTCTGCGCGGACCGGAGCGTGGTGGCGTCGCTGGCGGGCGCGCTGGCGCTGTGCGAGCCGTTCCCACCGGAAGCGGTGGGCATCACGCTGGACACCTACCACGTGTGGTGGGACGAGCGGGTCCTCGAGCTGATCGCCGCCGCCGGCCCGCGCATCGCGTCGTTCCAGCTCGCGGACTGGGTGGTGCCGCTGCCCGCGGACGTGCTGGTGGGCCGCGGCCTCCCGGGCACCGGGCACGTCGACTTCCCCCCGCTGATCGACGCGGTCCTCGCGACGGGCTACTCCCGCCCGATGGAGGTGGAGGTGTTCAACGCGGCGCTGTGGGAGCGCCCGGGCGAGGAGGTCCTGCGCGACACGATCGCGGCGTTCCGGTCGGTGGTCACACCGGCGTGAGCCGCGCCAGGGCATCGGCGAGCGCCGACGCGGTGGCGGGCGTGACGGTGAGGTGGTCGGAGTCCGGGGTGACCGTGCGGACGGACCGGTACCGACCGGAAGGCGTGTCGTGGACGGACATCGCCCGCGAGCGGACGGCACGCCCGTTGGGGTACCGCGTCTCGGCGACGATCTGTGCGACGCGCACGCTACCGGTGGCCATGGCGATGAGGGTGCGTGCGTCGTCGGTGCTGACCCCGTTGTGCCGCAACGTGTCGTGCGGCTCGTCGTCCCGCACGGCCGCGGCGAACAGCCCGGTGTCCACGCGTACCGGATGACCCTGCCCGGGCGGCACTTCGGGCAACAGGGCGAGCAAGGTGGTGGCCCGCGCGGTGGCGGGTGCGGAGCTGACCGTGAAGCGCTCGCCCAGCACCCCGAGCACGTTGCGCCGCCCGCGGGTCGCGAGGATCGCCCGAGTGGTGTCGACCCCGAACACCCGCAGCTCGAGCGACCGCGTCCGCCGCGCGATGGTCTCGAGCCGGTCGGCGAGCCGCCAGTGCGGTCGGCCGTGGTCATCGGCGAGCTCCCGCTCGGCCAGCTCCGTCCACACGCGACGTTCGAGCGCGGCCCGTTCGGCGTGGGTGGCACCGGGCGAGGGCACGTCGACGACCAGTGGCAGGGCGTCCAGCCGCAGGGCACGCCACACCACGTCGAGCTCGGTCGGGGACAGGTCGAACCGGATCATGGCTCGAACTCGACGGGTACCAGCACGATCGTGTCCTCGTCCCCGTCGAGCACGACCCGCGGTGCCGGTGACAGCGGCGGCAGCGAGGCGACCCGCTCGACGGTCGTGCTCTCGTACCCCCGCATCACCTGCCGCGCCCGCTCCTCCGCCTCCCTGGCGGCCCGCAGCTGGTGGTCGACGTCCACGGTCGAGTTGAGCACGTCGATCGGCCCGCCGGTCGGGAACAGCGAGGGCCACGGGTCCGCGACCGGCGGCATGCTCGCCCGCACCCGCGACGAGCCGTCCGACTGCCCGGACGCGGTGAGGCCGGTCATCTCCCCGTGGTGGCGCATGGCGTCGTCGAAGTCCCGCAGCAGCCGCAGCGTCTCGGCGGTCACGGTCGCCGCGTCGCCGGTCCACCCGCCGTCGATCTCCCGCAGGACGGCGTCCGCCAGGCCGGCGTTCTCGCCGAGCGCCCTGGTCACGCGCTCCAGCCGCGCCTCGAGCGCCTCGGTCGCCGCCGCGCCGGGGCCCCTGTCGACCCCGGCGACGATCTGGCGGTGGGACACGCCCTCCCACCGCACGTCGGGTCCGGTCATGACCGCAGGCCCCGGCTGGCTGTCCTGGGTCGCCACATCGGCACCACGTTCGGCGGCGCACCGGTGAAGCCGGCGGCGACCAGCTCCTCGGTCGGTCCGTGGTGCCGGGCGGCCGCGAGGAGTGCGTCGCGCAGTGCCCGGTGCCGCGCGTATTCGGCTTCCAGCACCCGGGTGAAGGAGTTTTCGCCGAAGACGAAGTATTCGTCGAACCGGTGCCGGGCCCACCTGCTGACGGGGTCGTCCAGCCACGGCTCGTCGACCAGCAGGTCGTCTTTGAGGTGCCGTACTTCCGAGATCAGGTTGTCGACGCAGTCGCGGAACAACGCCGCCAGCGCCACGACGTTCTCCGGCGTCACCTGGATGTGTTGCCCGCCAGGCGTTTTCGGTGCGGCGGCTGGCCTGTCTGCTTTCCGTGCCATGCGCGTTCCCCTCGGATGATCGCATTCATCCCCTGCGACGTGGGGGATTTTATCCGCAAATATCTGGTTGTGAAGTGCGTTCGTCAATTCGGGTGTCAAGTTCTCCGGAATTCGACATGATTCAGGTCTCGTCGGCCCCGGTCGCGGGAGATTTTTCAAACATCTCCGCCGCGTGGCGCGGCGGCCGGC
>NZ_JBJMIE010000809.1:0-2889 GCF_045807065.1 Actinophytocola sp.
CGGCGAACCGGCTCATCCCGGGCGACGGGTAGCCGAGGACACCCAGGACGAGCCCGGCGCGGGGCAGCTGCCCGGAGATCCCGGCGAGCCCCGCCCGTCCGGCCTCGCGCAGCGCCGCCCGGCCGCAGTGCATCGTCCAGTGGAACAGCGGGTCGAGGGTGGCGATGTCCTCCGCGTCGACGAGGAAGCCGGCGGGATCCCACGCCGAGTCGAAGCCGTGGACGTACCCGCCGAGCACGGTGGCCGCGCCCGCGGGTTCTCCCGGCAGGGGCCGGTCCAGCCGCCGGTAGCCCTCGGGGACGGGACCCAGGCTGACGCGCTTGGCCACGATGTTGTCCCACAGGGCGGCCGGGTTCAGCGCGCCGGGGAGCACGCAGCCGCGACCCACGACGGCGATGGGGTCGAACATGGCTCTTCCAGACTCGAGGAGGAAGGGGAGGACTGGCGGGGTGCGGGTGTCAGGGCCGGCGGACCAGGCTGACGCCGAGCAGCTCCACGTGTGCCCGGCCACCGGGGTCGAGCAGCGCGATGTCGCAGACCGCGTGGTCCCGGCCGGTGCGCCGGCCCCGGACGGCGCACCGGAGCGGGTGGGGCAGGGCTCCGGGAGTGCGCACCCGGACGAACCGCACCGCCATGGGCAGGGTCGCCACCCGCAGGACGTGCTCGGCCCACAGCACGCCGAGCTGGAGCCCGGCGTCCACGGCGGCGGGATCGGTGTGCGGGTGCGGCCCCTGCCATCCGCGTTCCCGCACACCGGTGACCGTGCCGTCCGCCCCCTCGACCGACACGCCGTCGACCGCCTTGAGCGCGCGGAACAGCCGGCCGTGGAAGAGGGCGTCGCTGTCATAGGGATCGGCGTGCCGGAGCGGCTCCGGCCGGCGCAGCGGCGACCAGTCGGCGTAGCGCAGGCCGCACGCCGGGGTCGCCACCCGTGCCGCCTGGCAGGGCCTGCCGTCCTCGTCCGAGATCCTCAGCTCCGCGCCACCCGGTCGGTCCGCCACGCTGAGGACGAGCCGGCGGGTCCGCCCGGCTGCCACGGTCAACGGCCGGAACACCCGCAGGTCGGCGAGCGCGACCTCGCGGCGTGCCGGATCGAGCTCCCCGGCCGCCGCGACCAGTCGGTCCACGGTGAGCGCCACGGGCACCACGGCGGTCCCGGCGATGCGGTGGTCACGCAGCTCCGGCTGGTCGTCGAGGCCGAACCGGACCACGGCCTCGCGGTGTTCGCCGGGACCGGGCAGGATCCGGTCGCCGTCGGCGGCGACGAGCACTCGCCGGCCGGGTGCGACCGCACCCAGCGTCGCCAGCACCGCTTGCCCACCCGCCTCGGTGGGCACCAGGCCGACGCCGCTGCCCCGGAAGTGCCCGGCCAGTTCGGGGGTGACCATCCCCGCCTCCCAGGGACCCCACCCGATCGCCGTCACCGGGCAGCGCGCGGACCCGGCCGCCGCCACCTGGAAGAGCACCTCGTTGGCCATGGCGTAGTCGCTCTGCCCGGCGTTGCCGAACTGCGCGGCCACCGACGAGAACAGGTACACGAAGGACAGCGGGTCCTGCGCGGTGGCGGCCAGCAGCGAACGCAGGCCGCGCACCTTGACGTCGAAGACCTGGTCGAACACCGCTGCCGTCTTCGACTCGACGGGCCCGTCGGCGAGTACACCGGCGCCGTGCACGAGACCGGTGACCGGTCCCCATTCCCGGCGGACCCGGGACAGCGCCTCGTTGACGGCCGCGGTGTCGCGGACATCCACGGACAGGTACCGGACGCTGCTGCCCGCGTCGGTCACGGCGGCGATGGTGCCGCGCACTTCGCGGGTGGCGATGACCCGCCGCGCCAGCGCACCGACCTCGGCCGGTGTCGGCAGTGGACCACCACCGCGGAGCCGGTCGGCCACGATCGCGTGCTTGACAGCCTTCTCGTCGCCGGCGATGCCCAGCACCGGTGGTTCGTCGACCAGCGGCGTCCGTCCGATGAGGACGAGACGAGGCCGGTGGGCTCGCGCGATGGCGCGCACGGCGGCGGCGGTGATGCCACGTGCGCCACCCGTCGCCACGATGACCGAGTCGGGGCCGAGGACCGGCCGGTGCGCCGGCCTGGTTCGCCACCGCGACACCGGCAACGGCACCGGTTCGGCCTCGGCCACCGGTGTCGTGCGCCTCCCGTCGGCGTGCAGGCCGACGTCCAACAGCGTTCCCCCGTGGCACAACTCGTCGGCGAGCGCGTCCGCGATCCGGCCGGGGGCGCGGACCGCGCGTTCGCAGTCGATCGCCTTGACCGCGGCGTCCGGCCACTCCTTGGCGACCGTGCGGGCCAGCGCCGCCAGGCCGCCGAGCCAGGCGCGGTCACCCTGCCGTCCGCCGAGCCCGAAGTCCCCGCCGGTGTCCTGCACCGTGACGAACAGCCCGCCGTGCCGGGTGAACCGGGCGGCCACGGTCCTGGCGGCCGCGAAGGCCACTCGGTTGACGGCGATCGCCTCCTCCGGGCCCGCCACGTCGCGCAGCCCGCCGAGGAACACCACGCCCGCCGCCTCCGGCGGCACGTCGCCGGTGACCACCGCGTCGACGCCCCGCGCGGTGAGCCGTTCGACGAGCGCGGCGGCCACCCCGCCACCGTCGTCGGTGACGGACAGCCGCCCGCGGCCGAGTCCTGACGGGGTCAGACCGGACGGTGTGGCGGGCACTTCGCGGACGACGTAGCGCACGAGCCGGTCGGTCCGCGACGGTCCCACGGCCGGCGTGTGGGTGGGTGCCGTGGTCACCCAGCCACCTCCGCCGCCAGGCGCTCGGCGATCTCCCTGATCGTCTGGAGGCGGCCGAGCTCCGCCGCCTCCAGCGTGGGAAGACCGTCGATCCGGTCGCGCAGGGCGGACAGCACCTCGACCCGTTTGA
>NZ_JBJMIE010000810.1:0-5695 GCF_045807065.1 Actinophytocola sp.
GGCCCGCCGCGTGCACGATGCCGTCCAGGCCGCCGAACTCCTCGTGCGCGACCGCGCGCAGCCGGCGCACGTCGGCCTGGTCGGTCACGTCCGCGGCGACCACCACGACCCGCGCTCCCGCGGCCTCCATCCGCCGGACCGCGGCGATGCCCCGCCCGACCCGGTCGGTCGGCGCGCTGCCGTGCACCGCCAGGTAGGTGTGCCACTCCTCGCGGGGCGGCAGCCCGGCCCGCGAGGTCAGCAGCAGCTTCGCCCGTGCCCGCACCGCGAAGTCCTCGGCGAGGGTGATGCCGACGCCGCCGAGGCCGCCGGTGATCAGGTAGCGGCCGCCGTCGTGGACGGGGCCCCGGGTGCCAGCCGGCAGCGAGACCTGCTCGTACCCGCCGACCCACGCGCGGCCGGACCGCAGCGCGACCTCCGCGCGGTCGTCCTCGACCGGCCGGTGCAGCTCGGCGACCACCGCGCGCACGTCGGCGGTGGCCGGGTCGGCGTCGATCCGCCGCACGGTCAGGCCGGGCAGCTCCACCAGCAGCACGCGGGCGAGGCCCGCGAGGGTCGCCTGTTCCGGTCGGGTGAGGTCGGCGCCGGAGACGTCGGCGGTGCCGGCGGACACGAGGTCCAGGTGCACCCCTTCGGCGAGGCCGGCGCCGGCGAGGGCCTGGACGAGATGCAGCACGCTGAAGAACCCGCGGTCCTGCGCCGCCCACGCGGCGGCGATGTCCGTGCCGGCCGGGTCGCCGTCGAGCGCGAAGGCGTGCACGATCCGCGGCGGCACGCCACCGAGCGCGGCCACCAGTGCGTCGTAGTCCTCGCGGACGCCCGGGCGGACGGTGTGGTCCCCGCCGGTCGTGCCGACCAGCACGACCTCGGTGCCCGCCGAGGCGAGCGCGGCGTGCAGCGCGGCGCCGCGCGGGCCGTCCGCGAACACCAGTGCCCGTCCGCACGGGACAGTCCGGGGATCGGGGGCGACCTGGCGCCACGCCGGCACCGCGAACCAGTCGGACAGCGGCTGGGGTCCGCGGCGCTCCGGCCTGGCGGCGGTGGACGTGACCGGGTCGGGCGAGATCCAGTGCCGCTTGCGCTCGAACGGGTACACCGGCAGCGGGATGCGCCGGGCGCCGGGCGCCGACGGCACGCGCACCGGGGTCCCGGTCACCCACAGCGCGGCCGAGGTGGCCGCCACGACGGCGAGGTCACCGCCGGGCTCGCCGGGGCCGGGCAGGCTGGCCAGCGGTGCGAGCGCCCGCTGCCCGGCCGTGGCGGCCTTCGCGACCTGCATGCGCGCGAGCCCGGCGAGCTGGCGGCCGGGGCCGCACTCCAGGAGCGACCACCGGCCGCCCTCGCCGAGCAGCGTGGCCACGCAGTCGCCGAACCGCACCGGCCTGCGCAGGTGCGCGGCCCAGTACGCCGGGTCGGTGGCCTGCTCGTCGGTGATCCACCCGCCGGACACGTTGGACAGGAACCGCAGCCGGGGCGCCGCGAGGTCGACTCCCCGCACCACCTCGGTGAACTCGGCGAGGATCGGGTCCATCATCGACGAGTGGAACGCGCGGGAGGTGCGCAGCTCCTTGGCCTTCACGCCGGCGGCCTTCAGGGTCTGCGCGTAGGCGGCGACGGCCGCCGCCGGACCGGCCACCACGCAGGTGCCGGGCCCGTTGACCGTCGCCACGGCCAGCTCGGCCGGCAGGTCCACCGCGGACTCGCCGAGCTGCACGGCGAGCATCGCGCCCGGCGGCACCGTCTGCATGAGCCGGCCGCGGGCGGCCACCACCCGCAACGCGTCGGGCAGGGCGAACACCCCGGCCACGGTCGCGGCGACGTACTCGCCGATCGAGTGGCCGATCATCGCCGCCGGCCGCACACCCATCTCCTGCCACAGCACGGCGAGCGCGTACTCCACGACGAACAGCGCCGGCTGGGTGTACCGGGTCTCCCGCAGCGTCGCCTCGGCGTCGGGGTCGCGCCCGAGGAGCAGGTCGCGCAGGTCGAGCCCCAGGTCGGGGGCGAGCAGCTCGGCGCACTCGTCGACGGCGGCGGCGAACGCCGGCCGGGCGGCGTACAGCTGGCCACCCATCCCGGCGTACTGGGCGCCCTGGCCGGAGAACAGGAACGCCACCTTCGGCGCCAACCCGTCGGCCACGCCCTGCTGGCGGCGGCGCTTCGCGCGCAGCGCGGCGACCGCGTCCGGCAGGTCGCTCGCCACGACCGCGGCCCGGTGGGTGTACTCCGGCCGCCCGACCCGCAGCGTGTGCGCGACGTCCGCCAGGTACTCGTCACCTGCCGGCGTGTGCTCCAGGTGCTCGGCCAGGCGGGTGACCGCGGTGTCCAGAGCGGACTCGCCGCGCGCGGACAGCGCCAGCACCTGCGGGCCCGGCTTCCCGCGGCGGGCGACGCCCGCGGGCGGCTCCCGCAGCACCACGTGCGCGTTCGTGCCGCCGATGCCGAACGAGCTGACGCCCGCGGTGCGCGGCACGCCGTCGGTGTCCCACTTGGTGAGCGTCGAGGTCACGTAGAACGGGGTGTCGGCGAAGTCGATCGCCGGGTTCGGCCGCTCGAAGTTGATCGACGGCGGGATCAGCCCGTGCTCGATGGCCAGCACGGTCTTGATCACGCTGATGATGCCGGCGGACTGGCTCAGGTGGCCGATGTTGCCCTTCACCGAACCGATCCCGCACCACTCGCGGGCGGCGGTGTCCTGGCCGTACACGGTGGACAGCGCGGTGACCTCGATCGGGTCGCCCATCGCGGTACCGGTGCCGTGCGCCTCCACATAGGTGATCGTGCGGGGGTCGACGCCGGCCATCCCCACGGCCTGCGCGATGGCCTCGATCTGGCCGTCCACGCTCGGCGCGGTGAACCCGACCTTGTTGCCCCCGTCGTTGTTGATGGCGTTGCCCAGCACGACGGCACGGACGGTGTCGCCGTCGGCCACCGCGTCGGACAACCGCTTCACGAGCACGGTGCCGACGCCGCTGCCCCACACGGTGCCGTTGGCGCCCGCGTCGAAGGGCCGCACGTGCGCGTCCGGTGAGGTGAAGCCCTCCATGCCGAGGTAGCCGATGCCCTGCGGGTGCTCGAGGTTCACCCCACCCGCGATCGCCATGTCGCACTCGCCGCCCCGCACGGCCTCACACGCGAGGTGCAGCGCGACCAGGGAGGTCGAGCACGCGGTGGCGACGGTCATGCTCGGCCCGCGCAGGTCCAGCCGGTAGGACGGGCCGGTGGCCACGTAGTTCGGCTGGTTGCCGGTGGCCAGCGAGACGCCGTTGTGCGGTGAGCCGCTGGCCGCCGCGTTCTTCCTGATGTTCTCCCAGAAGTAGGCGTTGCCGCCGGTGCCCGCGTACACGCCGATCGCGCCGGGGTAGCGGGCCGGGTCGTAGCCGGCGTCCTGCAGCACGGTATAGCAGCTCTCGAGGAACAGCCGGTGCTGCGGGCTCGTCAGCGCCGCCTCGCGGTCGGTCATGCCGAACAGCCCGGCGTCGAACAGGTCGAACCCGTCGACGACCGGCGCCGCGGACACCCAGCCCGGGTCGTCGACCTCGACCTCGAGCGCGCCGCGGGCGAGCTGTTCCTCCCGGGTGAACGTGGTGACCGACTCGACGCCGTCCACCAGGTTGCGCCAGAACTGGTGCACGTCGTTCGCCCCGGGCACCCGCGCCGCGATGCCGACGATCGCGATCGGCTCGCACCCGTCCACCTCGTCCGGCATGCCGATCTCGTTCGGCTGGTCCATCTGTGGTCGTTCCCCTCTGCTGCTTACTGCGCGGTGCCGTTCGGGCGGCGCGGTGTGGTGCGCCTGGCCCGGTTCCCCGCCCGGTTCCGGCGGGCCGCGGCACGCATCGCCGCCGCGGCCAGCTCGGGTCGGGCGGCGGTGCCGTCCAGGTGTGCGGCCAGCGCACGGATGTTCGGGTACCGGAACAGGTCCAACAACCGGATCTGCCGGCCGGTGGCGGCGGTCAGCCGCCCGTGCACGGCGGCGACGGCGAGCGAGTGCCCGCCGAGGTCGAAGAAGTTGTCGGCCAGGCCGACGGACTCCCGCGACAGCACCTCGCGCCAGATGGCGGCGATCAGCCTCTCGGTCGCGGTGGCCTCCCCCGTCCCCGCGGGCACCGGCGGGTCGGGAACCTCCGGTGCGGCCACGGTCATCGCGCCGGGCGCCGCCGCCGACGCCACCGGTCCCGGCAGATGCGGCGCGATGTCGCCGGGCGCCCGGTCCGGTGCCGCGGCCAGCGCGCCGGCCAGCGCCACGAGGTCGGTGAGCAGCGCCACGACCCGGTCGGCGTCGAACAGGTCCGGGTTGTACACGGTGTCGAAGGCGAACCGGCCGTCGCGCTCCGCGACGTACAGGGTGAGGTCGAACGGCGAGCCCGGCTTGGGGACCGCGATCGGCTCGGTGTCCACTCCGGACAGCCGCAGGCGCGGTTCGGCGAAGTTCAGCACGTTGAACAACACCTGCACCAGTGGCGCGCGGGCGGTGTCGCGGCGCAGGCCGAGCGCGTCCACGATCCGGTCGAGTGGGGCGCCGGGGTGCGCGGTGGCCTGCCGTAGCTCCGCCGCGTTGGCGAGGACGGCACCGGCGAAGGTGTCGGGGGTCGTGCCGGTGCCAGTGCGCACCCGCACGGGCACGGTGTCGACGAACAACCCGATCACGTCGTCGAACTCGGCCGGCCCCCGGTCGGCGACGACCGCGCCGAGCACGTGGTCGGCGCTGCCGGTGACGCGGCGCAGCAGCTCGGCGAGCGCGGCCAGCAGCACGCCCGCCGTCGTGGTGCCGAGCGTCGCGGCCAGTGCCCGCACCGCGGTGTCCGCCCCGGCCGGGAAGGACACGCTCGCCTCGGCACCCGCGTAGGTCTGCACGGCCGGCCGGGGCCGGTCGCGGGGCAGGTCGAGCACGGTGGGCGCGCCGGCGAGGTGTTCGGTCCACCAGGCGAGGTCGGCCGCGCCGGTCTCGCGGTCCCGGGTGGCCCGCGACACGGCGTAGTCCGCGTAGGTCGCCGCAAGCGGCGGCAGCGCCGGCACGACGCCCGCCTGCGCCTGGCGGTAGGCCCGCGCGAGGTCGGCGTACAGCGGCGCCTGCGACCAGCCGTCGAACACCGCGTGGTGCACCGTGATCGCGAGGACGTGCTCGCCGGGCGCGAGCCGGTACAGGGTCGCGGCCCAGGTGAGCCCGGCGTCCAGGTCGAACACCCGCCGCGCGCCCGCCGCGAGCAGCCGGGCCAGCTCCTGCTCGCTGGCCACCTCGACCACGGCGAGCGGCACGTCGGCGGGCGGCGCGCATTCGGCGAAGGGCTCGCCCGCGGTCTGCCTGATCCGCCAGCGCAGCACGTCGTGCCGGTCCGCCACGGCCCGCAACGCCCGGCGCAGGGCCGCCACGTCCAGCGGACCGGTGAGCCGGTTGGCCAGCGCGATGTTGTACGGCGCGTCGTCGGGTGCGAGCCGGTCGGTGAACCACAACCGGGTCTGCGTCGGCGCGAGCGTCGGCGGGTTGCCGGTCGCCGGCTTCTGGTCGGGCAGCGCCGCGGCCCGCGCCAGCAGTGCGGCGAGACCCGGCACGGTCGGCGCGGTGAACAGGTCCTCGACGCCGACCTGCCGGCGCAGCCCGTCCCGCAGGCCGGCGACCAGCCGCATGGCGGCGATGGAGTTGCCGCCGTGGGCGAAGAAGTCCGTGTCCCGGCCCGGGGTCTGGCCCAGCACC
>NZ_JBJMIE010000811.1:0-7336 GCF_045807065.1 Actinophytocola sp.
AGCTGCCACGGTCGTGTACGCCGTAGACAGTGTTGATCTTCAACTCATCGGGAAGTGCGGCATCGTTAAGGAGTCGGTAGTGGCGACGTGCTCACCACAGCGAGGGTCGAACTGGGTTGTGATGTTGTCCGGCGCGCTCATCCCGCCGAGGTGACGAAGATGGGCACCCATGACATGGCGACAGGTCCACCGATCGTGGCTTGTCTCAGTACGGTGTGGTCGCAACTGAGACCCAGATTGAGACCTCGTCGTCCAGACGCAGCGAACGCCCGGCGTCCAAGATCACGGACACCGGGCGTTCTGCCTGGTCAAGCGCGGAGGATGCGGGATTTGAACCCGCGAGGGCTTTAACACCCAACACGATTTCCAATCGTGCGCACTAGGCCACTATGCGAATCCTCCGTCGAAGAGGGTACCGGAGGTGGGGTTCGGGGCTCAAAACGGCTGGTGGTTCGGTCCGTCGGACAGTGTTCGTGCTGCTTGGAGGGTCAGGTAGCGCTGTTCGGGGGCGCTTGCCGTGCGGGATGCGGCCTTGCGGTACTCCTCCGCGGCCGCCTCCTTCCGGCCCGCCATCTCCAGCAGGTGTGCGCGCACGGCGTGGAGCCGGTGGTGGTGGGCGATCCGCTTGTCCGCCGCGAGGGTTGTCAGCAGGTCCAGTGCCGCGGTGGGGCCGTGGACCATCGCGAACGCCACCGCGTGGTTGAGGGCCACCATCGGGTTGTCCGTCATGCCGCGTAGGACGCCGTACAGCGCGAGCAGTTGTGGCCAGTCCGTCTCCTCGGCCGTCGGTGCCTCGTCGTGGACGGCGTTGATCGCGGCCTGGACCTGGTACGGGCCTACCGGACCCTGTGGCAGCGCGGCGGTGATCAGCGCCACGCCCTCCGCGATCTGCGTCCGGTCCCAGCGCCCCCGGTCCTGCTCCGTCAGCGGGATCAGCTCGCCGTTCGTCCCGGTGCGCGCGTCCCGGCGTGCGTCGGTCAGGAGCATCAACGCCAGCAGGCCCGTCACCTCCGCGTCGGCCGGCAGCACGGCGTGCAGGCCGCGTGTCAACCGGATTGCCTCCGTGGCCAGGTCGCGGCGTTGCAGGGCCGCGCCGGCGCTGCTGGTGTAGCCCTCGTTGAAGATCAGGTAGAGCACGTGCAGGACCGCGGCCAGCCGTTCAGCGCGCTCGGTGGGGGTCGGCAGGCGGAACGGGACCCGTGACTCCTTGATCCTGAGCTTCGCCCGGGAGATGCGCTGGGCCATCGTCCCCTCGGGGACCAGGTACGCGCCCGCGATCTCCGCCGTGGTCAGGCCGCCCACCGCACGCAGGGTCAGTGCGATCGCCGTGGACGGCTTCAGCGCGGGATGGCAGCACATGAACAGCAGGATCAGCGTGTCGTCCTGGTCGGGCACCGGCGGCGGCTCCTCGACCGGGTGCTGCTCCTCACGCCGTCGGCGGGCCACCTCGCTGCGCGCGTGGTCCAGCATTCGGCGGTTCGCGACCTGGATCAGCCATCCGCGCGGGTAGTCCGGCATCCCGGACAGCGGCCACTGCGTGGCGGCCGCGATCAGCGCGTCCTGCACGGCGTCCTCCGCGGCCGCGAAGTCGTCATGTCGTCTCAGAAGAGCGCCGAGGACCTGCGGCGCCTCCGTACGCAGCAGGTCCTCGATCGCAACACTCACGCGTCGGCCGACGGCGCCGACATGATCTGGCGCACCTCGATCGGCAGGTGGAGCGGCGCGCCACCCGGTCCGGGCGCCAGCGAGACGGTGGCCGCGACCTCGATCGCCCGGTCCTCGCTCTCCACGTCGAGCACCCAGTAGCCGGCGAGGAACTCCTTGGACTCGGGGAACGGACCGTCGGTCACCTCCGGGGTCCCGGTCCGGCCGGCACGCACGACCTTCGCGTCGTCGGGGCCGGCCAGGCCCTGTGCCTCCACGAACTCGCCCTCGGCGACGAGCTTCGCGTTGGTGTCGTGCATGAACTGGATGTGCGCGGCGATGTCCGCCAGCGTCCACGTGTGGATCGGCGGTGCGTCGATGGTCTGGCTGCCGTGCATCAGCAACATGTACTTCACGGTGGTCTCCTTCGTGTCCCGTCCGGGGCGTTTCGCGGGTACGTCGGAGTGCCGGGGGCGTCCTCTACAGTCCTCGGGAAAAAGTTTCAGCGCGCCGCCGGCACCCGTGCCGCCGAGGTGCCCAGGCCGGTCAGCGCACCCACCCTCGCCGGCGCCGACGATACCGCCGACCGCAGGTCAGCGTCGCTGTAGCGGTGGCAGCCCCGGTGCCACTCGAGGATGCCCGCGATCCAGTCGCGCAGCTCCTGGACGTACGCCGCCAGCGCGCGGCGGTCCAGTGCCAGGTCCTTCACCAGCGCGGGCAGCTCGTGCTCGACCACGTGCTCGAACTGCCTCATCCGCGCGGTCATCAGGTCGTTGACCACCTCGAACGCGCGCTCCTGGGAGCAGCCGAGGAAGTTCCGCACCACGAGGACCGCGTTGTGCACCTCGCCCTCGAACTCGATCTCCTTGCGGTAGGAGAACATGTCGTTGAGCAGGCAGCCGGCGTCCATGATCGAGCTCTCGAGCGACTGCATCGGGCGGGTCCCGAACACCGCGGCCGGGAGTTTGTCCAGGTGGGAGAGCCGGGAGAGGCTCATGGTCAGCTCGGAGCCGAACGTCCGCCGGCGCATCTCCACGTAGTCCACCGGGTCCGGGATGCGGTTCAGGCGGTGGTTGTCCAGCTCCCACCCCCAGCTGTCGAGCATCCGCACTGTGGCCTGGCGGAGCAGGCGGCGCCCGGCCGCCGGCATGGGACCGGCCGTCCGCGCCCACAGGTCGGCGAGACCCCGTTCGAGCGCGTTCGCCGGCAACACCGTCGGCACGGACAGCTCGACCGGCAGCAACTCCTTCAGCCGCGCGGTGGCCACCTGGGCGGCGGCGTAATCGTTCCGGTACACGCGCGGATAGAAGTCGTCACCGTAAGTGCCCCACGCAAGCCACTGCGAAGCCAGGTCCAGCTGTTCGGGGGACCCTTTCGGGTGCAGGCCGGCCGCGCACAGCGGCAGGTCGTAGTCACGCAGCGCCTGCTCGTCCCAGATGCCTTCGGACAGGATTCCCATCGAGTGCGACCAGGTGACGACGGTCTCGCGGGCCCGGTCGAGGTGCGGGGACAGCCGCGGCTCGAACGGCACGTACATCTCCGGCAGCGTGACCGGGCCGACCTTCTCGAACGGCGTGTGGGAGAACGCCCGCAGCCGCTGCGGTGCCGTGCTGGCCAGTGACCGGGCGATCCGCGTCGCCGCCATGCCCAGGCCGTCGAAGCGGTCCGCCTTCTCGTTCATGTAGCGCGACGACCGGATGTGCCACTCGTGCCCGCCGGACTGCCAGTCCTGCAGGCCCTTCACGTACGCGGCCACGCCGACCTGCGCCGCCGGGTCGATGCCGTGCTCGGCGAACAGCGGCGGCACCTCGGTCAGCGCGGTGTGCTCGAACTGGTGCAGCCGCGAGGTCAGCAGGTCGTTGACGGCGTCGGCGGCCTCCTGCGTGGAGATGCCGAGGAACTTCTCGAACACGAGGATGCCGTTGGACAGCTCGCCCTCGTCGAGCACCTCGCGCTCGTAGGAGAAGATGTCGTTGCGCAGGTGGACGGCGTCGGCGAACGTGTCCCGCAGCACGGTCATCGGCCGGCTCGCCGCGATCTCGGCCGGCACCTCCGCGCCGACCGCGTGCTCGATGAGGTTCGCCGACCAGGGCGCGCCGCCGACCTTGCGCCGCATCTCGATGTACTCGATCGGGTTGGACACCCGGCCCTCGTCGATGTTCGCCAGCTCCCACAGCGACTCGTCGAGCAGGTGCTTGGTGCTCAGCGCGAAGCGACGGCGGAAGTCCTCGGAGTGGGACGGGACGGTGCGCGTCCACAGGTCCGCGAGGCCGCGCTCGACCGGGTTCTCCGGCGTCGCGGTGATCTCGCCGGTCACGGGCATGAACGCGGCCAGCCGGTCGAGGTACGCGCGGGCCGAGGGCAGGTCGCGGGTGCGCTTGTACAGCTCGAGGAAGTGGTCGTCGAAGTAGAAGACCCAGACGTACCAGTCGGTGACGAGGTCCAGGTCCGGGCGCGAGCAGTCCGGGTGGGTGTACGCGCACAGCAACGCGTAGTCGTGCGAGTCGAAGTCGTGCTCGTCCCAGATCTTCGTGCCGTGCTGCGGCACGTCGATCATGTCCATCTCGTACGCCCACGCCTTGCTGTGCGTGCGGGCCTGCTCGAGGTTGGGGTTCAGGCGCGCCGGGTAGGGCATGTAGAACTCGGGCAGTTCGAACGGCTGCATGCGAGAAGGCAACCAAGGCCGCGGGTGATCAGCCAAGATCTGTTGATCGGGTGCACTCGATCGTGGCACGGGGTTCGCTCTACAGGCGCAAACGAAAAAGGGATCCCACGCACCCGTCAGAGCTCGCTTATCCTTGCTGCCTTCCGGCCCTGGGGAGGTTCACGAGATGGACGCCGCATGGGATCCGTAGACCAGTGTAGCGGGCCGCTTCCGGAGCGGGCCGTGGTGGCCGGGGTGTCGGTGGTGGCGGGTAAGGTCGCGGCGTGGCGCTCGCCCTTTACCGCAAGTACCGCCCGGCAACCTTCGCCGAGGTCGTCGGGCAGGAACACGTCACCGAACCGCTGCGAACGGCGCTCTTGGCCAAGCGGGTCAACCACGCGTACCTGTTCTCCGGCCCGCGTGGCTGCGGCAAGACGTCGTCCGCGCGCATCCTCGCGCGCTCGCTGAACTGTGAGCAGGGGCCGACGCCGGACCCGTGCGGCACGTGTGACTCGTGCATCTCGCTCGCGCCGGAGGGTCCCGGCAACGTCGACGTGGTCGAGCTCGACGCGGCCAGCCACGGTGGCGTGGACGACGCGCGTGAGCTGCGTGACCGGGCCTTCTACGCACCGGCCTCCTCGCGCTACCGGGTGTTCATCATCGACGAGGCGCACATGGTCACCACGCAGGGCTTCAACGCCCTGCTGAAGATCGTGGAGGAGCCGCCGGAGCACCTCATCTTCATCTTCGCGACCACCGAGCCGGACAAGGTGCTGACGACCATCCGGTCCCGCACGCACCACTACCCCTTCCGGCTGATCCCGCCCGGCGCGATGCGTGACCTGCTCGAACGCAACGTCGCCGCCGAGGGCGCCACGGTCGCGCCGACGGTGTACCCGCTGGTCATCCGCGCCGGCGGCGGCTCGGCGCGTGACACGCAGTCCGTGCTCGACCAGCTGCTCGCCGGTGCCGGCCCCGAAGGGGTGACCTACGAGCGGGCGGTGGCGTTGCTCGGCGTCACCGACGGGGCGTTGATCGACGACATGGTCGGCGGCCTGGCCGCCGGGGACGCCGCGGCCGTGTACGGCACGGTCGACCGGCTCGTCGAGGCCGGGCACGACCCCCGCCGGTTCGCCGCCGACCTGCTGGACCGGCTGCGTGACCTGGTGCTGCTGCGTGCCGTGCCGGAGGCGGGGACGAGCGGGCTGGTCAACGCGCCCGCCGACGAGCTGGACCGGATGATCGCGCAGGCCGAGCAGTTCGGTCCGGCCACGCTGACCAGGTTCGCCGAGATCGTCCACACCGGGCTCGTCGACATGCGTGGCGCCACCGCGCCGCGGCTGCTGCTGGAACTGCTGTGCGCGCGGATGCTCCTCCCGGGCGCGGTACCGACGGACGCGGCCGCCGACTCGGCCGTGCTGCAGCGCCTGGAACGCATCGAACGCGGGGTGGCGGCCGGGCAGGTCGCGGCAGCAGCCCCACCCGCCCCGAGCGCCACCGCCGAACCTGCCGGCCGCGCGCCGGTTCTCGCCGCCGCACCGGCTGCCGAGCGGCGACCGGCCGCCGGCCGACCCGCCGCGGTGCCTGCCGGCTCGGCACCAACCGCTTCGCCCGCCGCCGATCACAGTGCCGCCGGCGGCGACTGGCCTGCCACCACCCCCACCGGGTCGACCGCGGTCCCGCCGGCCGGCCGAGCCGCGGCCGTGGCTGCCACCCCGGCTACGGCGCCCCCCGCTGGCGGCGCGGCGAGCGGGGAGTGGCCCGCCACCCGCGCGACGTCCGCCGCGCCGGGGGCGGCTCACGACACCTCTGGTGCGAGTGATCCGGCCGCCGCTCCCGCGGTCGGCGGCGCGATCGACGCGGCCGGCATCCGAAGGCTGTGGTCGGACCTGCTCGCCGCGGTCCGCAGGAACAGCCGCAGCACCGAGGCCATGCTCACCAACGCGATGGTGCAGTCGGTCGAGGGCGACACCGTGGTGATCGCCCACCCGGCGGCCCCGCTCGCCCGCCGCCTCGCCGAACCACGCAACGCGGACGCCATCGCCAAGGCCCTCGGCGAGGTCATCCCCGGGCACTGGCAGGTCAAGTGCGTCCCGGCGACCCAGAACGCAGCCGCGGCGACGCAATCCGCCGCGACGAAGCCCCGCACCGAGCCGCCGACCTTCAAGCGCCCGGCGCCAGCCGCGGAGCCGGCCCCCGCACCGGAACCCCCGCGTGCCGCCGCCCCACCACCGCCGGCCCCCGCACCTGCGGCACCGCCGGCCGACGAGCCACCGCCACCCGAGCCCCCGGACGACGACTACTTCGAGGACGCCCCCCCGGAACCGACCGAGGAGGCCGTCCCCCACGACCCCGAGGCGGACGTGATGAAGCTGCTCACCGACAAACTGGGCGCCCGCGCGATCGACCGCTGACCTATCTCAACGCGGGAGCGCGCCCGGACGCCGCGGTGCGGCAGCGGAAGCTGGCCGGGCGAGACCTGCGTCGCCCCGGCCCCGGCCACCGCGCCCTCGGCCCCGGCCGCGACAGGGCTCCGGCCGCGACAGGGCTCCGGCAACGAAACTGACTCTCGAAAGTCGCACGAGTGTCCCTTTCGCTCGAACCCACCCACGAAAGTTATCCACAGCCCGCCACGACCAGGGATTTTGTCGCCCCCCACCGGTAGAATGGGACCGGGGCCGCCCCCCGGAGTGGGTGGGGGGCTGCCCACAGTAAGCACGGAATTTGGCAACGCTTTGTCATGCCTCACGGCGGCGGTGGGAACGGGTCGCGGAGGCCGTGCGCTCCTGACCGAGTTGTGTTCGATACCGGTGACCCGTCATCACGATGCTGGTCAAACGAGCCGGTCGGCGACCTGCCGGGTCACTACAGCCGCCCCCGCAGGAACTCGTTGACCGCCCGGGGACCGTGGAGTACGTGCAGCTCGGCGTGGCCGGCGTGCTCCGCGATCGCGGCCATGACCACGGGTAGCGCCCTTCGGCGGTAGGTCACGAGCCAGCGCCAGAAGGCCAGGTTCTCCCGGGACCGGCGCAGGGCTCGCCAGGCGCA
>NZ_JBJMIE010000812.1:0-4443 GCF_045807065.1 Actinophytocola sp.
ACAATCTATACATACACTACGATCATACGAACATCGAGGTCGGCGGTGTGGCGGATCTCTCGGTGGTCGAGTCGGTGCTGGAGGAGGTCGGCCCGCTACTGCCGGCGGGCTCGGTCGTGGTGAACAAGTCGACGGTGCCGGTCGGCACCGCGCAGCGCACCGCCGAGCTGCTGGAGCGAGACGACGTGGCGGTGGTGAGCAACCCCGAGTTCCTGCGCGAGGGCTCGGCGGTCCACGACTTCCTGAACCCGGACCGCATCGTCGTCGGCTGCGACAAGCAGGACGCGGCCGAGCGCGTGGCCGCCCTGTACGCCCGCCTCGGCGCCCCGACCGTGCTGACCGACGCCGCGTCGGCCGAGCTGGTCAAATATGCCGCGAACTGCTACCTCGCGATGAAGCTGTCGTACGTCAACGCCATGGCCGAGCTGTGCGACCGCCTCGGCGCGGACATCTCCGACGTGACCGAGGGCATGGGCTTCGACAAGCGGATCGGTCAGTCCTATCTGGAGGCCGGCCCCGGCTGGGGCGGCTCGTGCCTGCCGAAGGACACCTCCGCCATGCTGCAGCTGGCGGACGCCGCCGACTTCGAGTTCCGCCTCATCCGCGCCACGATCGACACGAACAACCGCCAGCGCCAGCGCATGGTCGAGAAGGTCCGGCTCGCGGTGACCGGCAAGCGCGGCGGCTCCCTGTCGAAGGTGCGGCTGGGCATCCTGGGCCTGACGTTCAAGGCCGGCACGGACGACCTGCGTGACTCCCCGGCCCTGGCCGTGTCCGCGCTGCTGCGCCAGGCGGGTGCGAAGCTCGTGGCGTACGACCCGGCGCTGCGCTCCGGCGACACCCGCACCGACCTCGACGGCATCACCCTGGTCGACGACCCGTACCGCGCGGCCGAAGGCGCCGAGGCGCTGGTCGTGCTGACCGAGTGGCCGGAGTTCCGCGGCCTGGACTGGGCGAAGCTCGCCGACGTGGTGGCACGCCCGACCGTGGTGGACACCCGCAACCTGCTGGACCCGGACGTCGTCCGCCGCGCCGGCTTCGAGTGGAACGGCCTCGGCCGCCGTTGAGGCCAGGTGCCTCAGGGCCTTCCGTGCTTCTTGTGCACCGCCTGGCGGGAGACGCCCAGCTCGGCGGCGATGTCCTGCCAGGACCAGCCCCTGGCCCGCGCGTTGCGCACCTGCACGGACTCCAGCCGCTCCAGGAGCTTGCGCAAGGCGGCGACCGCCTGGAGACCAATGCGTGGATCCCGGTCCCCGGTGGCGGCGGCGAGCTGCGTCGCTTCTGACATTCTGTCAACATAGGTTGACGTAAGAGCCTTGTCAATCTGAGTTGACGAGGTATAATCGATCATGAGCCCACGCATCGAGGTGGCCGAACGTCCCGGGGTCGGCCTGGACGGCAGCGTCCGGCCGAGCGAGGACGTGGTCGTCGTACTGCCCCACGCGATCGTGCTGCTCGACGGTGCGACCTCCGTCGACCCGCGGCTGCCCAGCGGCGGCTGGTACGCGTCGCGCCTGGCAGGCGAGCTGTCCGGCCGCCTCACGGGCTACCCGGACACCGACCTGGCGGACCTCCTGGCGGCGGCGATCAAGACGGTGGCCCGCGACCACGGGCTGGTCCCCGGCAGGTCCCCGTCGAGCACGGTCGCGGTACTGCGCTGGTCCGACACGGTCATCGAGGGCCTCGTCCTGGCCGACAGCCCGATCGTGGCGTTCACGGCCGACGGCCCGTCGGTCCTGGCGGACACCCGCATCGGCTCGATGCCGAGAGGCGCCGGTTACCGCGACCGCCTGTCCTCCGGCGGCGGCTACGGCGAGAACCATCTGGCAGCTCTGCGCGAGGCCGTACAGAGCACGGCCACCCACCGCAACGTCGAGGGCGGCTTCTGGGTGGCGGAGGCCGACCCGGACGCCGCCCACCAGGCGGTCCGCGCGACCTGGCCCCGCGACGACGTGACCACGGTCCTCATGGCCAGCGACGGCGTGACCTGCGGCATCGAGACCTACGGGGTCTTACCCGGCTGGCCGGCCTTACGCGACCTGGCCGTCAGCGAGGGCCTGGAAGCGGTGCTGGACGTGGTACGCGCGGCTGAGCGGTCCGATCCCGATGGCAGACGCTGGCCCCGCCCCAAAGCCCACGACGACCAGGCCCTGGTGGTCGCACAGTTCAGACCTTGAGCCGCCACACCACGTGTGGCAGGAAAGCCTGCGTGAGTGGCCCGATCGCCAGCGCGTACACGACGGTCCCCACGCCGACCGTCCCGCCGAGCAGCCAGCCGGTGGCCAGCACGGTGATCTCGATCCCCGTCCGCACCACGCGGACCGACAGCCGGGTACGAGCGGTCAGACCGGTCATCAGCCCGTCCCGCGGCCCCGGCCCCAACCGCACCCCGATGTACACGGCCGTCGCGAGCCCGTTCAGCACCACCCCGGCCACCAGGAACAGGATCCGCACCACCAGCGCGGACGGCGCCGGCACGAGGGCCAGCGTCGCGTCCACCGCCACCGCGATGACCAGGATGTTCGCGACCGTGCCGACCCCCGGCCGCTGCCTGATCGGGATCCAGCACAGCAGCACCAGCGCGCCCAGGGCCGCCGTGACCGTGCCGAACGACAGGCCCGTGCGCCGCGACAGCGCGTCGTGCAGCACGTCCCACGGGTCCAGCCCCAGCCCGGACCTGATCATCAGTCCCATGCTGATCCCGTAGACCGCCAGGCCGCCGAGTAGCTGGGGCAGCCGGCGGACCGGCGACGTCGTGACCGACACGGGTCGCAGATCGAGATCAGTCATGTGGCCATGCTTTACGGTCGATTGGCTCACTATCAATAGCCAATCTGCAATAATTGGCCTTGTGAACGCGTGGCGTGTGGCACAACTGCTCGGCAACTGGCGCCGCCGCGGCTCCCGCCAGGGTGCCGCCGACCTGGCCGCCGGCATCCGGCTGCTCATCCTCGACGGCCGTATCCCCGCCGGCACCGCCCTGCCGCCCGAACGCGAGCTGGCCACCGCCCTCGAGGTCAGCCGCACGATGGTCGCCGCGGCCTGGGAGCGGCTCAAGGCCGACGGCCTCGTGGTCAGCCGCCGCGGTGCCGGCTCGTGGGCGGCCATCCCCGCCGGCAACAGCTCGGCGGAGCCCCCGGCGGACCCCGGCACCATCGACCTCGCGCGTGCCGCGCTGCCCGCCCTCCCCGGCGTCGCCGCCGCGGCCGAGGCCGCGCTGCCCCACCTCGGCGCCCACCTCGCCACGCACGGCTACCAGGAACAGGGCCTGCTGAGACTGCGTGCGCTCCTCGCCGACCGCTACACCGAGCGCGGCCTGCCCACCACGCCGGACCAGATCCTCGTCACGAGCGGCGCGCACCACGCGTTCGCCCTGGCGTTGCGCCTGTTCGTCGGTCCCGGGGACCGGATCCTGATCGAGCAGCCGACGTACCCGAACGCGCTGGAGGCCATCCGCGGCGCGCACGGGATGCCGCTGCCGGTCGCCATGGCCGACGACGGCTGGGACCTCGACGGCGTCGAGGCCGCGCTCCGGCAGTCCGCGCCCCGGCTCGCCTACCTTATCGTCGACTTCCACAACCCGACCGGGCACCGTCTCGACGCGGCTGGCCGCCAGCGCCTCGCCGCCGCGTTCCGCCGGGCCCGCACCCCCGTGGTGGTCGACGAGACGCAGGTGGAGCTGGACTTCGACGCCGACAACGCGCCGCCGCCGTTCGCCGCCTTCAGCCCCGACCTCGTGCTCGCGGCCGGCTCGGCCAGCAAGTCGCACTGGGGCGGTCTGCGGCTCGGGTGGGTCCGCGCGTCCACCGACGTCATCGCCCGGCTGGTGGCCGCCCGCCGCGGCCTCGACCTCGGCACACCCGTGTTCGAGCAGCTGGTCCTGGCGGAGCTGCTCGCCGGCCCGCGTGAACCACTGCTCGAACGGCGCGTGCGGCTCGCCCAGCACCGGGACGCGCTGGTCGCGGAGCTGCGGGAGCGGTGTCCGGACTGGTCGTTCACGGTGCCGGACGGCGGGATGATCCTGTGGTGCCGGCTGCCGCAACCGGTCAGCACCCGCATCGCCGCCGTCGCGCAGAACTTCGGCGTGCGTGTGGTGCCGGGGTCGTTCTTCACCCCGCACGGGGGACTCGAGCGCTGGCTGCGAGTGCCGTACACCCAACCGGTTGACGTCCTGCGCGAGTCGGTCCGCCGGCTGGCCGCCGCCGCCACCTCAGTGGCTGAATGCGGTGCCCCGATCGCGGACAACGGGCTCATTCCGGTCACTTGACTGGACTGAGGACGGTATCCGGGGTAGAAAGCAGTGCGCTGGATGGCCTAGTCCCTGTCTGCCGATTGGCCGGGGACGGGGCCATCCAGCGCACTGTTCGCCTCTGGCCGGGCTCGGCAGGGGCCGTCGGCACAGCCCCTCGTTGTGCCGATCGGACGAGCTCCCAGAGGAGGAGC
>NZ_JBJMIE010000813.1:0-33770 GCF_045807065.1 Actinophytocola sp.
CGGCCATCCGGCGGGCTCGTGGCCGGGCGGCCACGCGAACCTGGGGCTGGCACACGGCATCGCCGGCCCGCTGGCGCTCATGGCCACCGCGGCCCGGCGCGGTATCACCGTGGAGGGGCAGGCCGACGCGATCGACCGGATCATGTCCTGGCTGGACCGTTGGCGTTGTGGTGCCGGCCGGCAGGCGTGGTGGCCGGGACTGATCTCCCGCACGGAATGGCAGGCCCAGACCGTGCGGCAGCCGGGACCGCAGCGCCCGTCGTGGTGCTACGGCACCCCCGGTCTCGCGCGAGCCCAGCAACTCGCCGCCCTGGCGCTCGCCGACCCGCGGCGTCAGGCGCACGCCGAACAAGCCCTCGCCGGGTGCGTCACCGACGACAACCAGCTCATCCAGTTACGCGACGTCTCGGTGTGCCATGGCTGGGCCGGACTCCTGCACGCCACCTGGCGCACCGCCGCCGACGCCAGCGCCGGTTCTGACCTCGCGGACCGGCTGCCTGCCCTGTGTGCACGCCTGGGGGAGCACCTACGCCGCCTGGGACCACCGGCCGACTCCGGATTGCTGGAAGGCAGCGCTGGAGTGGCGCTGGTGCAGCACGCGACCGCCACGAACACCGCGCCCGTCACCCGATGGGATGCCTGCCTGCTGCTGGAGGGCTGACACCCGAACCAAGATCCCCGATCGTCCCCGATCCCTCCGGCTACCATCCAGCCGCCCGCACAGAAGGAAACGATGAACAACACCACTGACACCACACCCGAAGCGCTGCGCGCGTCCATGGTCGACACCATCAAGCAGGCCGGTCACGCCCGCATCGCCGCCGTGGAACAGGCGCTGCGTGAGGTGCCCCGCCACCGCTTCGTTCCTGAGGCCACGGTCGAGGACGCCTACGCCAACATCGCCGTGATCACCAAACGCGCCGACGACGGCACCGCCCTCAGCTGCGCGACCGTGCCCACCGTCGTCGCCATGCAGCTGGACCAGCTCGACATCCAGCCCGGCCACCGGATCCTCGAGATCGGCGCCGGGACCGGCTACAACGCCGCACTCGTGGCGACGCTCGCCGGTCCGTCCGGACACGTCACCACCGTCGACATCGATCCGGAGGTGGCCGCCCAGGCTCGCCAGGCGTTGGACGAGACCGGGCACCGCGAGGTGCGGGTGATCACCAGGGACGGGTCGCTCGGCGCGGCCGAGCACGCACCCTACGACCGGATCATCGTCACCGTCAGCGCCTTCGACATCCCACCCAGCTGGCGTGATCAGCTGGCACCCAACGGCCGGCTCATCGTGCCGCTGCGATGGCGGGGACAGTCCCGCAGCATCGCGTTCGTTCGTGACGGCGACGTGTTGGGCTCGGACTCGGTGCGGCTGTGCGGGTTCGTGCCCATGATCGGCCAGGACAACGAACTGTCCGGCACCATCGACGCAGGCGGACTGGTCACCCTGTACTGGGACTCCGACCAGGACATCACCCTCGCCGCCCTCGACGGCGTGCTCAGCCAGCCCAAGACGCCCGCATGGTCGACCATCACGGTCGGCGGCTCCGAATCCTTCGACGGCGTCTGGCTGCGCATGACCGGCACGCAACCCGGCACCTGCCGCATCGCCGCCGACAAGGCCGCCGTCACCGACGACCTGTGCACCCCGGCGACCCCGTCCCGCAGCCCCGCCCTGGTCGAACACGACTCCCTGGCCTATCTCACCTACCGGCGCGTCGACGGCGGCGCCGAACTCGGCGCGATCGGCCACGGCCCAACCGGGGAGCGGCTGGCACAGCGGCTGTGCGACGAGATCCGCGCCTGGGGCAACGCACGCACCACCGAACCCGTCATCACCGCCTACCCCGCCGACACCCCGAACGACCAGATCGGCGCCGACCACGTCATCACCAAGCGCTGGAGCCGCCTGGTGGTAGCCGTCTGACCAGCCCGGTCGGCCCGTCCTGCCGAGCTCAGGCCGCTACGCGGACAACTCGCGCCGGGAACACAACAGCCTCCTACCGCTGAACATCACCAGCTCTGGAAGCACACACCACTCGACGAGGTCACCGTGACCACGACCGGATTGACCGGACCGTGGTCACGGTGACCTCGTGCTATGCACCGTCGGCCACAGCCACCGCCTGATTGTCACCGGCGGCTCGGCACCGGCGAGACCACCGCGATCACTCATCTTGGCCGCGCACAGTTCGGCGGCAGCGCAGACCCTTCCGATCCCAGGCTCGGACATGAACTCACTCGGGAATGCTCGAACCGCGCATCCCGAACTGCTGGTCAAGATCATCGGCGAGTTGGCGGGCCACTCCGCGCAGGGCGACGACGTCGGCGTCGGCGGAGAACTCGGTCTCCACGGCCACCGGCTCGCGAAGCGCCCGTGCCCAGGGGACACGACTGAAGAACTTGCTCTGCCTCCCGCCGGCCGCCTGGTTGTCGATCGCCACCAGCGGCACACGGGCGCCTGCCTCGTCCCTCAGCAAGGCCGCACGGGTCAAGATGGTGCCGACGCCGCCGAGTCCGCGGACATGAGCCGACACCAGTGCGACCGCCTCGACGATCACAGCGTCGACGATCTTGACCCACACATGCCAGACCTCGGTGTCTTCGTCGGAGAGGTCCACACCATTCAGGGCCCTGTCCATCCCGATCGCCAAGGCGACGGAGCCGTCGTGGTGGAGTTCCACCCAAGCCCAGTCGACGAGTTCATGGGGATCCTCCGAGTAGTGGTTCGACCGGATGACCCAACGCCGCAGGCCGTTCCTCGGGTTGTTGACCGCATCGGCGGAGAGCATGTTGAGCATCGGCACCCGGCCCCGCTGCTGTGCGAACATCTCGGACGCTAGCTGCAACGCGTTGTTCATCGTCGCGGTCGCCTGCTCCCGTTCCGGACGCCCGCTCAGCAGTGGCAACGGAGCAACCGGACGAGCCGACACCGCCACCCAGATCCCCTTCTTCAAGTCGATCTCGGGGACCAGGCCATCCATCAACGCGCTTAGCGCCGCCCGATCATCGGCACGTCGAGAGAAGCGATCACGATAGGCGCGCTCGAGCTGGCCCTCTGACATCCAGTTCGTGTCAGTTCCATAGCGATACGGAACGCCCATCTCGTTCTTCTCGCCGACCAGGTGAGGCGCGTCCGGGCTCGGAGGCACGAACACGGCGATCAGGCCAGGCGCCCCGTCCTCGCCGTCGATCGCCTCGATCAGCACGCCGTCGACCAGCGGCCTCACTTGATGCCAGGTCAGCGCCCGCAGAGACTGACGAGTGCGCTCGTCGTTCGCCACACCGGCCAGCTCGGCGGCTTCCTCGTTCTCGTCTCGGATGCCGAAAACGATCAGCCCGCCACGCGTGTTGGCCATCGCCGCCACATCCTTGGCGAACTCCGCCTTCTTCTTCGCCTTGACCTCGGCCGGCAGGTCCTTCTTCCAAGCCAGGTCCAGCTTCCAGTCCAGGTCCTCGTTCTCACGAACACGCTGGGTAACAGCCTGCGCCACCATGTCATGGGTCAACGACGTCGGCGACAACCCGAGTTCGACATGGATCCGTGACCACATGATCGCCATCAGCCGACCCTAGTCACCCGACCCTTCACCGGCTGGCCGCCACGCGTGGAGGAAACTCGCGCGTCCCAGATCGCACACCGGGCAGGAGATCCTGGCCGAACCCGCACGAAGTCCTCACTCGCAGGCAGGGACTGGCTCAGGGGCCACCGATTCGCACGGCCGGGCAGCTGACCCGTGTTCGTAGCCCCAGCCGGCTTCGGCCTCGTCGGCGCGTCAGAACGGGGGCACTGGTGTGGACGCTCCCCCGCCGGGGAGATCTTCCAATTCTCGGAGCAGCACCGTGGCGTCAGCGGCGAGTGTCGCCTGCTTTGCCGCAATGGTAAGAAGTTCAGCGATGATCTCAGCCCGTCGACAGACCGTGCCCGGCATTCCGGCGTGACTCGCATCGTGCGTGGCGACAGCGCCGAGGCTGTCCAACTGGGCTTGGGCGTAGTTGAGTCCGCTGCGCAGCTGTTCTACCGTGGCCTCATCGCGGCGGCGGACACCCATCACCCGGTTCAACTCGGCGTTGACCTCACCAGGATGGCGCTGAGTCTCCCCGGGCAAGCTGGTAGGCAACCTTGTGCAGAGTAGCTCGCAGGTCCCGCGAGAACGGTGACGCAGGGCCTGGTCGGGGCTTCTGGTCGGGGCTGTGCTCAGCAACGAGGGCGACGGCTGCCGTGATCGGCGTCGCTGGCGGTCGAGGCGGAGGATCACCAGCTCCGGCCTCGTAGTGTCGCCCCCAGTCGGCTCCTGGCCGGGCACGGTTCTGTTGGGCAATGGCGCGTTCTTCGGTGGTCAGGTGAGTCCAGCAGGCGACGGGGTTCGGCGCAGGGTCATCCGGGTCCGGCCGGCCTCAGTCCACTGAATGAGCTCGGCAGCGATGCCCGCTCTTGGTGCGTCGTGTGCACTGCGGATCCGTCGTTGCCATCGGCCACTCTCTTCTGACGGTGACGAGGTGAGCAGCCGTCACGATGGCGGCTGGCGACTGCACAATGACACAGCGGTACGACAACTCCGGGTGCGCGGCCGGAAGAGGCTGAGAGGCCCGGTCAGAGCGGTACGGATGGGTCGCGGAGGCGGCACGTCAGCTGCGGGACGTCATGTGCCAACTCGAGTGGGCCTCAGCTGGTGTCTTCGTGCACTGCCGGTACTCGTACCCACGCTGGATGAACGGCTCGGTTGATGCCCGGGGAGCACAACCGATCCACAAGCCAGGCAGCATCCGTCCTGCTCGGCAGGGGTGCGGGAGCAGACTGCGTCACCGACGAATGCTGTTTGAGCGGCCTATTGTTCTCGCACCAAGTTTCCCAGTCGATCTTACCGGTAATCCCGCAAACCGCTCCGCGTTGGCCTCCGACAGATCGATCTCGTAGCTGACGCCGTCAAGGCTTGACAGGACGGTGGAAACATTTGAGCTGGTGGCGTCCAGGTCGTCGACGAGTTGAACCAATACTTTCTGTGCCATCTCTCAGCTCGCAGCTCTGAGCCATTCACAAAACGCGGGTGTCGGGTGCCGGACCCGCCCACCATAGGATATTCTGACGCCAGACTGGCGTGGTGATGTTGGCCTTCCCGGCCATCCCAGCCGCCCCTCGGTCTCTGTGGCCACCCGTCCCGCCCCGCGGGGGGAACGGCACTACAGAGAGGAGAGAGCGGTGTCACCCACGCTGGTCTGCGGGGAACCCCCGGGTGGGGGTAGACGTGATCCCACGATCACCATCTACCTGGTTTGGGCCCACACGCTGGAGCTTTGTGCTCTGGTGGGCGATGGCCCGGCCGCGAAAGCGGCCGGAACCATCGCTTGGGTCCTGATGGTCCTCATCACGCTCGCAGAGCACTGAGGGGCCGGACCCTACCGGGTGGCGGGGAGAGGTGCAGGTCGCTACTGCCCTCTCCCCAACGCGCCACCTGGCAGTCTTGGTGTGCTGCCGTGTCTATCTTACCCCCCAAGATTAGCCGAAATAACTCGGTTCGCAAACTCTGTCTCCGTCGCAACGATGACAGCAAACTGTGCGATACACGTTGGTGCGTGAGATAGATTTGGGGAAAGAACCTCAAGTATTGACCGTGTAACTAAGTGTGCAACTTAGTTACAGTCGATTGCGGTCTTGCTGACGAGAGATTAGTTGACTGACGTGTTCGCCAACTCTCCGTCGTACACACCGTTTCATCAGTTATACGTCGGCAGCGTCAAACACGTCGCTCTACGCCAAATCTAGTAGCGGAACAAACTCGTTGAAGCGGTCGTGGGGTTCGTTCACGCCATGCACGACCCTCATGGACAGGTTGCGCCATGTGCTGCAACCAGCCGAACGGCAAGGTTGTGGGCGCGGGCACAGGTGGGCGTGAAGCGTGCCGAAGAAGTGGGAGTCACGGTGTGAGTCACAGTCACGGTCACGTGTACAGGGTGTGCGCCCAGGTGGGCGTGTACTCCGCTGCACAGGTGTGCGCCCACCTGTCACGCGTGACTGTAACGCTGCACAGGCCGCTGAACAGCGGTAACAGGATGTGCGTGACTGCGTGTGTACTGCAGGAGAGCGGCGCGCCCAGTCACGGTGGGCCGGCGCAGTCGCGGTACGAGTCACGCTCAGGCTGAGGCACAGGTGGGAGTCACGGTCACGGCGCGGGCGTTCACGGTGTTCAGTCACGCGCACCGTGGGCCAGGTCACGGACGTCGTGGCGGTCCCATCACGGGTGAGGAGCGGCCGTCGGGCTGGTGTGGCGGATGTGGTTCGGAACTGCGTTGCTGAAGGGCTTGTCAGGCATGCTGTGCCCTCCTGTATGCATCTACAGGGGATCATGCTTAACCCGCGCTCGCTGTTGACACCAATTGGGCTCTATGGGATCAAGGCGCGAGACATGACCTGATCAGCTGATCACCTGGGTGTTCCGCTTTCACTCGATCGGGTGAGCCCTTGCTTGCACTCACCGAAACGCTCACGTGGGTTTCCCCCTCGGGACGCCGATCGAAATCTTTGCTCAGCTGGCGGTCAGGACTCTCGCCTGGGACTGGCGGGGCATCGACCTGTTTCGCGACTAGACAAGTCGTGGACAATCCGAGCCGGGAAGAAGGGTCCGGACCGGCACGGGAGGCGTCCCGTCAGCCTCGACACGACCCTTAAGGTCAGCATGACAAGACGAGGGCCAGGACCACTCGTACGCGCTCGACGCCACCCTCAACCTGGCCATAGACCTTCATCGTGCTCGCCGCCACGGGTGATGCTGCCTGCATCAGGGCCGGTTAGGACCTGGAGGCCGGGAGCGGAGGTGAGAGAGCGTCGATGTGGCGCCGGAGGACGCCGGCCCCGTTGCTCCAAGGCCCGTACGGGTCCCCTCGAGCACCTGTACCGCTCCTGCTGGACCTCCGGCTCATTCGGTCCAGGGGAGGTGCACCGCACTGTGCGTCACTCCTGCGGGGATGTCCAGCCAGAACGGCGCGGCTGGACATCCCCGCAGGTGGCGACGCCTCGGCGGGCGCACCCCCGGACCGACTGAGCGGGGTGATTCACCATCGACATCTCAAATTGAGCGCACTCAGTTGTATCGTGCTCAATATGCATGGGGTGATCTTCGGCGCGCTGGAGATCGGACCGCACATCTACAAGGCGGCCTCGGACGCGGTGCTGCGAACACCGGCCAAGGCCTTTGATCGCAGAGGAGCTGCGACCGTGTCCACACTATCGACAGGCCCACGAACAGCGATAACAGCGCAACCGTCCGCGTACGCAGCCCGCACGATCCGGCCGCACACGTGCCGGTCGACCAGTTGGTGACGTGGTGGAACCAAGCCCGAGCCCGCACTCTCGTCGCCCAGGTGGTCAACGGCGACGCCGCCACCGTGGTCGCGGACTACTGGGCCAAACTCGCGCTGAGCACCCGGATCGCGTAGGAGGTGACCGCCGGCCGCTGCCGATGACCTGTCCGGGGTCGGTGCGTCAGAGGGCGTGATCATCCGCGCAGCGAAGCCGGACCTCGGCCCGACCCGTACCGCGGCCAGGCGGGAACGGCGGACCGCGCTCGGACTGCTGACCCGGGGACGCTGGCGTGCAGCAGCCGCCGGCCCCGGTCGAGGCGGCCGCGCTGACCGAACTGGTCGCCCTCAGCGGCGCGGATACCGAGCCGCTGGACGCCGATGTCGTCGAGCCCGACTCGTCCCAGCCGATGCCGGAGGTGCTGGACCTACTGGCCGGGGTCATCGGCGAGGACGAGACCGGCATCATGGTCACCGCCGAACTGGCCACCCGGGTCGGGTGGGAAGCAAATCTCTGGGCGAGGCCCTGCGTCGGCTTGAGATCGCTTCGCCCAACCCGACCCGGCAACGCATTGGCGGCAGCAAGCACCCCGTGTCGGTGCAGGACCTCGACGCCATCATCGCCCCAATCAGGTCCTACCTGGAGGCCAGGTAGGACGGCACAGCGTGCTGACCCACGTGCCGACCGACACAGACCCACCAGCGCGCTGTTGGTCAGTCGTGATGCACGAGTGCCGACTGAGTCGATTGTGCGGGTCGCAGACGTTGGGGTCCGCACAATCTGGCTGATGGCCCTTCGAGGCACATCTCGAACCGACACGCACAGCAACACGAGGAAGCGCACCTGCCGAAGCGGCAGCACGGCAGTGGTCGGTCCTTCAGTCGAACATTTCAGCGATGACGATGCCGGCCACCGGAAGTGCTGTGGCGTCGACGAGGTCGTGATGGACGTCCGTGCCGTCACACCGCGCCCGACGCAGTCGTCGCTGCAGAAGGACCCGCGACGGAGGGCCCCTATCGCTGATACGAGGTTACACTCGGAGACGGCGGACACGCCCGCCTGACTCCGAGCAGCCAGCCGCCCCACACCGGAGGCTGCGACCGAGGACAAGCCGTCGCCGACGCAGCGTGACGCACACTTCCGCTCTGGTAGCCGACCTACGGAGGGGTGTGGGACTCCGTGGAGGAGTGGCATGTCCAGTGACAATCGCGCCCGTACCAGGGCGATCCGGGAGCAGATGGCCGCGTCCGGCGAGAACTACACCCGCGCCGCCCACACCGTGCCCGTATCCCCGGCCCGAAACCTCCGGGCAGTGTGCTTCACCTGCCAACGGGACGTCCCGGCCGGCGAAGGCGTCATCCACATCTCACACCGCGAGGTCCGCCAAGCGGAGCAGGCTCAAACTGTCGCACGTGCACGGGTGACAAAGGCCGACGAGGAAGGCACACCATTCACTGCAGCCGATTTGTTGGCTGAATCCCAGGAAGCTCGGTGGCAGGTCCACTGCGACGACTGCAACCCCCATCGCGACGATGGGTGCGCGGGCTGCTACTGGTTCGCGGTCGAACGATGCAGCACCTGGGCACAGTTGGTGGACTGGACGGTGCACCTGTCAGAGAAGGAATGGGTGCTCTCGGCAACCGACTGGATGGAGTTCATCCGGGCCACAGCCCAGGGGAGTTCCCAGGTCGGCCTCATCTGCCACCCCGCAGACCGATACAAAGACCTGCTCTGACGGACTCGTCATCCTCTCCCCACCCGGCGGTTCGGCGAGTTCGTCGGCACCTACGCCGATAGAGTTGAGTCGTCCGGGTGTCGAGGGGGTAATGATGGCGCTGACCACGTCTCTGCGGGTCGGGTTCGGAACACGAGCCTCCCGAAGAGTCACTCCCTCCTGCCTCTGCTAGAGGCCGTGGTCAACGGTCTCCAAGCGATCGATGCTCGCTTCGGTGAGGACGTCGGGCAGGGACGCCTGCGGGTCACGATCAAGCGGAGCGGGCAGGATGCGTTGGACTTCGGCCCGACTGGTCCTGGCCGTGTGCCGCTGAGGCCGATCGTGGGCTTCGTCGTCGAGGATAACGGCGTGGGCTTCACCCCAGACAACATGAGTTCCTTCGAGACGCTGGACAGCGACTACAAAGCGGCGATGGGTTGTCGCGGGGTTGGTCGTCTACTTTGGCTCAAAGCGTTCGACAGGGTATCTGTACGCAGCGCGTACAAGGGTGCGGATGGCAAACTTCATGCACGGCAGTTCAGGTTCTCAGTAGACCGCGAAGTCGAGCATGGTGATACACCAGACGGCTTCAGTGACACCGGAGCCGTTGTGCACTTGGACGGGTTCAAAGACGCATTCCAGAGGAGTGCGCCGAAGACAGTCGATGCCATCGCCCGTGAGGTGTTTGAGCACTGCATCTGGTACTTCCTCCGACCGGGGGGCGCCCCTGAGGTTACGGTGGTCGACGAGGAGGTCGTCTCCGTCAACAAGCTGATGGAAGACTTCGTCTTCTCGGAATTGCCGAGGACCACCGTCGAAATCAAAGGCAAGAAGTTTGACATGCTCAATCTCTGCCTTATGTCCTCTCCGCGGAGTCTCACGCCTCGACTGTACTGGTGCGCCGCAAGCCGTGTCGTCATCGAGGAAAATCTCACCAGCAAGATCCCAGGGCTGTACGGAAGACTGAAGGATGACACCTCGACCGAGTTCACATACGTCTGCTACTTGTCGTCCGACTATCTTGACGCGCACGTCCGGGCGGACCGCACTGCTTTCGACGTCATCGAACGGGCGGACGGCCCGATGTTGGATGATGACATTTCACTTGAAGACATCCGTTCGGGCGTTCTGGAAGAGGTAGAACGGCTCCTCTCCGGCCCACTTGCCGCGGCCCGCGACGAGGGTAAGGCACGAGTGGGTGAGTTCGTGAGCACTCACGCACCTCGGTATCGCCCCGTCCTCTCCCGGCTTGAGTCGCTCGGTGTGACCGTGGATCCATCGATCAAAGATTCAGAACTCGAACTTCTACTGCATCGCAGCCTGCAGAAGCTGGAGGCTGAGGCCATAGCCGAGGGGCAGGCCGTGTTCGCGGAGGCTGGCTCCGCGTCCCTAGAGGACTACCAGGAGCGATTGAACCGGTACCTCGACACCATCAATGACATCAATCAGTCTGACCTGGCGGCCTACGTCTCCCGCCGTAGGGTGATTCTCGACATCTTGTCCAAGATTATCAGGAAGAACGAGCAAGGCAAATATTCCCGCGAAGACGCTGTCCATTCACTGCTCATGCCGCTGCGCACCGATTCAAATGAAATCGGGACTGACGCATCGAATCTGTGGATCGTCGACGAACGACTCGCCTTTCATGACTATCTCGCCTCCGACAAGACGCTCAAGAGTATGCCGATCACCGGTTCCGATTCAACGAAAGAACCAGATATACTTTCGACGAGACTCGTCGATACCCCGGTACTGGCGGCGGAGGGCGAGACGCTGCCGTTGCCCTCGATCGTAGTGGTCGAGATCAAACGGCCGATGAGGAACGATGCATCGGAGGATAAGGACCCAATTGCTCAGTCGCTTGACTACGTGAAGCGTGTGCGCAGTGGCGGCGTGTTGACAGCTTCGGGACGCCCGATTCCAGCGTCGCAGGATGCGCCCGCGTTTTGTTACATTCTGGCCGACCTCACGTCGACAATGATGAACAGATGCGAGTACGCGAACCTGCGGAGGACGCATGATGGTCTCGGCTACTTCGGTTTCAACGAACCGATGAAGGCGTACATAGAGGTCATGTCGTTCGACAGGCTTGTCAACGCTGCCGCAGAGCGCAACCGGGCGTTCTTCGACAAGCTAGGATTGCCGTCAAGCTAGTTCGGCAACTTGCCAGTCGGGCGGAATCGGCGCGAGCCAGTCCTGTAAGAACTGATGCAGCTCGGCCAGCTCAGCGGCGTCGCTGGCGTGCAGGTTCGTCGCAGGCATGACGAGCTCCCTCCCGGTCAGGTGCTAGGAGCAAGATCCGTAGCCAGGTGGGCTGGTCGGAACGGAAGACTGGCGGTTCGGCCGGCGATCTGGCCGAACGTCGGCCCGCCCCAGGCAGTGGCCTGAGGCGCTGGACTCGTCACTTCGGCGGGCCCGAGCAGCGGCAGCGTGAACGCTCGTTTGTGCACGGATGGCCAATGACCACAGCTGGGGTCGAGCACTGCAGGCCCAGGGCCATCCATGGAGTCGCGGTCCGCCGCCGACGGACATTGTCTCGTCCCATTTGGACAATCGAGGTCGATGACCGGGTCTACGCTCTCATAGTTGGGATCAACAAAGAGCATCTGAAGGGCTTGCGACAGACAGTCTGCACATCCGTGAGTTCTACACGGGAAGCCGAATTGGCATGGCTCCATTCCCGCGATGTGCTCTGGCCGTCCACCACGACGATACAAGGTCGAACTCTCGGCGTCGGAGCTAGATTGGTCCAGGCAAAACCGTTCGCAAGCGCCGGTTGATGGCTGTCGTGACGCGCCGTTGGTGGATCTTGGCCGCGTGCGCCTTCAGAAGGGTTGCCTAGGGAGCCCGACTTTCTCTTGTCGAGCCTGTCGGCACTGTTAAGTAGACCCAACGAGTCAAGCCCAGCAGCGAGTTGGTGTGCAACGCCGTGGGGTCCGTGCTGTAGAGCCATCGTCGTGATCGGTCCGAAGTTCTCGCTTTCGGAGTCATACCAGGACCACGCGTCCATGTCGTCGGTGAAGACCATTGGCTCGACTCCGTCCGCCAAGGCTGGGTGATCTATTGAGACCGAACGATGCGGCGCGAGGTGACGACCGACTTCGCGCAGGGTGGCTGCGTACCAGCAGACCAGTCGTTGGACTGCGGCGGGGGTCTGCTGCACGAGTAGGTGACAGTGGTAGTCACGCAGCCTGGCTGGCTGGCGTGGTCATGATTGCTTCGTATTCGATGGGGGTCAACCGGCTGAGGGCGGTTTGGCGTCTGCGGCGGTGGTAGGTGCGTTCGATCCAGGTGACGATCGCGGTCCGCAGTTCGTCTCGGGTGGACCAGGTGTGCCGGTCGAGAACGTTGTTCTGCAGCAACGCGAAGAAGCTCTCCATCGCGGCGTTGTCGCCTGCGGCGCCGACCCGGCCCATCGAGCCGGTCAGCCCGTGGCGTGTGAGCGCACGGACGAATTTCCTGGATCGAAATTGCGATCCGCGGTCGGTGTGCAGAAGGCAGCCGGCGACCTCACCGCGGCGGGCGATGGCGTTGGTGAGCGCGGTGACGGCGAGGCGGGACTTCATCCGGGAGTCGATGGAGTAGCCCACGATCCGGTTGGAGCAGACGTCCTTGACCGCGCAGAGATACAGCTTTCCTTCCGCGGTGCGATGTTCGGTGATGTCGGCCAGCCACAGCCGGTTCGGCGCGCTGGCGGTGAACTCGCGCCGGACCAGGTCGTCGTGGACCGGCGGACCGGCCTTCTTGCCGTTGCGGCCGCGTTTCTTGCCGAACGCGCTCCACCAGCCCAGCGACGAGCAGATTCGCCACGCGGTCCGGTCCGCCATCGGCCGCCCTGCCTGGCGGGCTTCGTCGGCGAGAAACCGGTAGCCGAACTCCGGATCGTCGCGGTGCGCGTCGAACAACGCATCCGCCCGATAGGCCCTGATCAGTTCCGCCTGGGTGACCGGCCGGGCACGCCACCGGTAGTACGGCTGTCGAGCGATTCCGAGTACCCGGCACGCCACCGCGACCGGAATCCCGTCCGCGGCCAGCTCGTTCACGAGCGGGTAGAGCCTTTTCCCGGCAGGTTCGCCTGGGACAGATACGCCGTCGCGCGGCGCAGGACCTCGTTCTCCTGCTCCAGCAGCTTGATCCGCTTGCGGGCCTCGCGCAGCTCAGCCGAGTCGTTCCTGGTCACACCGGGTGTGACGCCCTCGTCGGCGTCGGCCTGGCGCAGCCACTTGAACAACGTCATCGGGTGGACCCCGAAGTCCTTGGCGATCTGCTCGACGGTCACACCAGGCTCACGGGCGCGGGCGACCCGCACGACATCATCGCGGAACTCCTGGGGGTAGGGCTTGGGCACAGCGACATCCTCCCAGCTCACCATCACGGCAAGCCAACTCAGATGTCACCAATCCGTGCAGCAGACCCCGGCGCGTTGGTCGGCGGGTTCCTCACTTTGCGCGAGTTCCCAGGCGTAGGCCCGTACGAGAGGCGGTAGCCGTATGACGTCGTCTGAGTCGAATTCCACGAGGTAAACGGCTGCTAGTGCGTGGAGCAGCCGCCGTGCCTGTGTGCGGGTGACCCCGGCCAGGGCTGCGACTGCGGTCAGGCTTGTGTGAGCACAGGTAGGGAGACCCATGAGGCGGAATAGTCGTGCCTCATCGGCGTTCAGCGCGCGGTAGGACCACGACATCGTCGCTCGGAGTTCTGCGATCCCCAAAGCGCCGACTTGTTGATCGTTCTCCAGTAGCTCGTCGACCAGGTCGGCGACTGATCGGTGCGGGTAGATCGTGAGTTGTGCGGCGGCTGCACACAGCGCGACAGGAAGGTGCCCACACAGTCCGGCAAGAGTGGTGACCGATTCGGCCTCCGCGTCAGCGCGTGCTTCTCCGAGCAGATGGCGCAAGAGTTCGATGGAGTCATGCTCGGCCAAGGGGGCGACAGTGATGCGGGTGGCGTCGAGTTCTCCGGCGAGATCGGTCAGTGCGCGGCGGCTGGTGACCACGACGGCGCAGTCAGCGGACGCGGGGAGCAGTGGTTCGATATGAGCTTGATCAGCGGCGTTGTCCAAGACGATCAGGACTTTGCGGTCTGCGAGCAGCGACCGGTACAGCGAGGCACGCCCGGCGGGTGTCGTCGGGATTGCTGGTGCGCCCATGGCGGTCAGGAATTCCTCGAGTACCTCGTCTATAGACATCGACCGTTCTGGTGCAGCGAATCCGCCGAGGTCCGCATATAGCTGACCGTCCGTGTACTGGTTGGCGACCTGGTGTGCCCATCGCAGCGCGAGGGCCGTCTTGCCCGCGCCTGCGGGCCCGTCGATGACCACAACGGCCGGCGTTCCTGGCAGCCGGCTGTGGGCTCCATCGGTCATCGCGTCAAGTTCAGCCTTTCTGCCGACCAGCCGTCCGGGCGCGGCAGGGAGTTGCGCTGGCCGGATGGTGTTCCGGGCTGCCGCCTCCAACGCCCCGACCAACGCGCCGTTCGTGTTTAGAGCGGCATCACAGGCTTCGGCGACCTTGCGTTTGAGCGGAGTCCTGCCGTTTTCGATCTTCCACAGCGTGGCGTGGCTGTAGTGAACCCGTTGCGCCAGCTGCCGGAGTGATAGCCCGCGTTCTTCCCGCAGTCTGGCCAGTTCAGCACCAGGGTTGACGACGATGCGGCGATGCCCCCAGCCGTCCATCACAACCCCCGCATGTGGTCACGGCGTAAGTCGCGGCTGTGGTGGCGGCCGCGAGTCGCGATGCGTGGCCGCCCGCTGCGTGCCGGCACCACCGTTGAGTCGCGACCGCCCGTGGTCATCACTACATATTGTGACGACAAGACAGCGTGTCGGACATCCCATGACCTCCACATTGATCTCCCCCATAGCTGATTGGTACCTCTTCGCCACACCAGCGCTGCCAATTGGTTCGGACACCTGCTAGACAAGGCGCAGTGGCTCTCTGCCGACTTCGAGCCGACAGGCCGGGTGTCTACCTCGCGCTGCCGTAGGCGTGCGACTGCGGAAAGTCATCGTCCTCGTTCGGGGCGTCGAGTTTGGTGATTAGGTGGGTGTGGATGCTGTTGGCGTGTGTGCAGATTGCCCGGATGGCACGTTTGGCGGTGTCGACGTCGGCCACGCCGTCGTGTGTGTAGACGGGTTCGGGGAGCAAGTCGCCTGGCAGTGGGATGCGGATCGCGAGTCGCGCGCATGCCCATGGCTCGTCGTTGTCTTCCGGGACGTAGAAGTGGCCGGACGAGGGGTCACGCATCCATCCGGCGAAGTGTCGGGGTAGTTGGTTGGCGATCGCCTCTGCGAGCGGTATCGCCAGTTCGAGGTGCATGGCGCAGCGCCGGTCGTCGTCCCAGTGGGGTGTGGCGTGCAGGACCCGCGGGTGGGTTCCGACGTAGGGCGGGCTCATGATCGGTGGACTTGCGATGACGAACGCGGCGGCAGCGAACTCGGTGGGGTCCGTGGTGCGCTTCTCGCCGCCGTAGCGAAATCGGCGAGCATTCTGCGCCAAGTAGGCGCGGTAACGCGATACGCCATCGGATGCGTGCGTGTGGTCGTAGACGTCATGAAGAGTAAACACCTGATCTGCGCTCATGGTTTGTATCCCCCCGAAGTTGCAACAGCCGACCGGGGAAACCTGTGGGATCGTGCAGGAAACGAACCATGCGAATGCCGTAGCGTCGCGCGGGCGTCGACGACTTCCGTTCATTCGTCGCCTGTTTCACACACAAAAGTCGAACCGGCGCTGTTGTATCCACTCTCCAATCAAAGGTCGCCGAGCACCTGGTTGGCTGCCGACACGGAGCTGAGCCGGCTGGCGCCTGTCCATGGTTTCTAGCGCATGGAGGTGGCTATGCACGTGACGATACCCGGCGGAATCGGCACGAGAGTCGACTCCGACGAGTTGCTCATATCCCTTGTGGACGATCCCCCAATCAGTCCTCCCGTCCAGGCCCCCTTTTCCTGGACGATATCCACGATGCCGCACAGTTTGCACTCCGTCAACCTGGTCGAACCCGCAGTGGTTTCTGTTGTCCCCTGATGCTCCTGCGCTCGCCGCGTCAACGGCTTGTTAACCGCTAGAGCCGATACCTTCTTGCAAACAGCCCAGCGCAGGAATCGCGGATGGCCACAGCGGTGCTCGCTGTCATTCTTCTTTGCCTCTTTCGTCGTGCTACGCCCGCGGTGTGTCAGGGCATGCTGCCTAACGGTGGGCACATGTACTCTTCGTGCTCGGTGGTTGCTACGGCACGTGGGTGCAGCGGACCGTGGTTGTCTGCAACGCTATGCGCTTGGACGCGTTCACGGTAGGCGGCGACGCGAGGGCAACCTTGGCGATCGGTTCACGGTGGGTGCACCGCATGCAATCCCAGCGATCGCCACAGTCGTTGATCGCCGCGAGGCACGGGGGCAGGTCGCTGTCCGCCCTACCGCCAGACTCGCCGCTGCCTGGCAGCCACACCGCGGCTACCGTCTTTTGGTGTCGATGGCGCGACGGATGTCGGCGATCGGGAACGCCTCTTCGCCGTCGAACTCGACCACGTCCCTTCCCGGTGAGGTTCCAGGCCTGCTGGTGGTGCCGTGACATCCATTCCTCCCCGAGACGTTGGGACTTCGGCCAGCATGCCGTCGTGCTCCTGGGGTCCGAGCACGGGCGACACGGCACGCCAGCCGGTGTCTCTCCTCCGGTCAGCACTAGTGGTGTGCTGACCCGCAGCCGGGCGGTGGGTTTCCGCCCCGCCCCCGGCGTGAGCCCTCTTCCTTGGCGTGGTTCCCAGGTGCCAGAGGCCATGTGCACACGGGGCGAGCTACTGCTGTGGCGCTGGGCAGCGCCGGTGACCAGAGCCCCGTCCCCGTCCGGGAACCCGGTCTCGCCGTACGCGCTCACACCGCTACCCCCTCGCGCCCGACGTCGTGTGGTGCTCGCTGTTCCTCTCCGCTGCGCTTCGCCGACCTTCCGCGGTAACGAAGCCCTCAAGAGAAGAAGAGTCGACTGGACCGGCATTCCTGCGAGACCGTGTCCATGATCCCCAGCGATATGACAAGAATAGGACAACTGCATTCACTGTCAATGCACTCTGCAACATTTTCCGGCCATCTTCTCCAGTTGTCGCAGAAAGCGTAGGGGTAATCACGTACGCGGCGAGCAGACCACCACGTAGACACTACGAAGCGTCATCTTCGCTGTTCAGTGCGTTGCGGTTGGGTCGGCGTGTTCTGGACTGCATGCTCGGCCACGAGTCCTCGGAATCGAGTACAGATCAAGTTCCAATGCCACATCGAGGCTATCCGCGAAACGGAATCAAGGGTACTTCCATCGCGATCAAAGGAGGTGGTTCCATCATGTGAGGTCGCCGATAGGTAGTGTTCCCACTCGGGCTACGTGGTGGGCGGTGAATCAGTACGTGGTTATTTCGCCAAAATACGTGTTTGCCCTAATGGTGCATGCGCTCATGATCATCGATTCTTGAAGCGGTACGTGCCCGCCACGTACCGCGCAGCTGTTGTACGGGGCGTGTGCTCAAGGTTGATGCCCGCGTCCCCGGTTCGTACTCCGGCTTGCCGGACCGGCAGCCGTTTGTCTGACGGGAGAGACGCACACCGTGGAGAGCCCCGAGCACCGGCGAGCCCCCCGTCACCTCCCAACGTCCCTAGCGCGCGATGCCATAGCCACGTCGCGAGGTGCGGTGGCGTCGCAGCCGAGGAAGGAACCGTCACGGTGACAGCAACACCGCTGTTCAGCGACAAGTACTGGGACAGCCCGCACGAGGTGGCCGACGCGCTGCGCGCCGAGGCGAGCGTGCACCCCGCTACGCTGCCCAACTCCGTCCAAGTGTGGGTGATTGGACAGTATGAACACGCTCGTGCCGCGCTGACCGACCCGCGGTTGAGTAAAGACGCCGCTGGCCTGAACGCGATCATCCGCACCCAACTCGCCGCCAACGGACGGCGCGACAAGCTGTCGAACATGTTCAGTCCGCACATGCTGCTGAGCGAAGATCCGGCGCACGCGCGGCTGCGCGGTTTAGTCGCGAAGGAATTCACCCGCCGACGAGTGGAGGCCCTGCGGCCGCGGATCGAGCACTTGGTCGACGACCTGCTCGCCCCACTTCCGGGGGAGGAACCCGTTGACCTGATCGGACGGGTCGCCTTCCCGCTGCCGCTGACCGTCATCTGCGAGCTGCTCGGCATCCCGCCGCAGGGTCGCCAACCGCTGCGAGACTGGAGCGCCGCCCTGATGGAGGACCTGCCTGGGCGCGCGCTGCCCGCGTCGAAACAGATGGAGCAGGCCTTCACCGATTTGATCGCCGCTAAGCGTGCCGGTCCCGGCGACGACCTGCTCTCCGCACTGATCCAGGTCGCCGACCACGAGGACCGCATGACGACCGATGAACTCATGGCCACCCTGTTCCTGCTGGTCGTCGCTGGCCACGAAACGTCGACGAACATGATCGGAAACGCAAGCCGGTGGCTACTGCAGGATCCGCGGCGCTGGCGGCAGCTCGGTGACCATCCTGAGGATGTGCCCGGCGCCGTCGAGGAACTGCTGCGGTTTGCTCCGCCGGTGCGTATGGCCACCCATCGGTTCACCACCGAACCGGTGGAGTACGGCGGCGTGCTGATCCCTGCCAACGAGATCGTGCTGGTGGATCTGCTGAGCGCCAACCGGGACACCGACCGTTTCCCCGATGGCGACACGCTCGATCTGCGCCGCGACGCTACCGGTCATCTTTCCTTCGGATACGGCATCCACTACTGCCTGGGCGCGCAGTTAGGCCGGATGGAAGCCGAGATCGCCCTGGCCGCGCTGACCCTCCGATTCCCCCATGCCCGCCTGGCGGTGGACGAGAGCACGTTGCGGCGACGGCGCAGCACGATCATGAACGGCTACATCGAATTGCCGGTGCTGCTCGAACATTGACGACGAACCGGCGTACCCGCCTGGACATTGGAGAACCGGCAGCCCTGGGCAGGGACGACGTGCCCTGTGGAGCCTCGGCAAGCGGGCAGGTTCGTGCCGGCGATGTGCAACGACGACGAGCAGACGCGGGCCTTGCTCGGGGTGGGTCGATCCGCACCAGCGAGCAACAGGCCGTGAACGTGATCGAGACGCTCAAAGTGATCACCGGCAGGTTGCCCGGCCGTCGCTGGCCAGCCACACCGCCCCCATCGGCTCGTCAGGATCCCGTGACCTGGTCGGGCCCCTGTGCTCGCCGCACGCGCGGCCCGGCCGGAGAGTCAGCTAGCTTGGGGCAGTCGCAGATACCAGGCGGCGATCGCTACCCGATTGTTCATTCTGAGCTTGCGGTTGATCTTCCGGATGTGCTCCTCGACGGTGCGAACGGAGATGCCCAGCCGTTCGGCAATGTCCCGGTTGCTCTTGCCTGTGGCGACCAGTCCGGCGACCTCGAACTCGCGCTCGGACAGTCCGCCAGGTAACTGCTCGCCCGGGACGGTCTTGCGCGGCGGTTGCAGTTGGAAAGCGGCCTCCACCACCTCGGACCAGGACATTCGGTCGCCGATGGCCACCTGGGCATCGAACTGCTCGTCGCCGAGTTTACGCCGGGCTTCGTCCTCGGATTGCTGCTGGCGGCGCAGGAGCGGCAGCAGGCCCAGGACACTCGTGTGCGTTTGCCGCAGTCCCATTTTCGCGCCGCCGAACAACTGTGCGGCCAGTTCGTACTGACCCAGCGATACCGCGATGTTCGCGATTGCCCACACACTCCACGCACGTCCCCAGGTGTCTCCGATCTCCCGCTGGATCCGCAGCCCTTCGTGCGCGAGGTCGCAGGCTCGCGCGACGTCGCCGTACTGCAGTTCCGCCAGGGCGTTGGACCACCACGCCCACGAGATCGCCCATTGCGCGTCGGCGTCTTGTGCGGTCGCCAGCAGGCGGTCGGCCTGGCGGAACGCGGTGTCGCGATCGGCGAGGAAGATCGCGGCCAGCGTCAGGAACAGCTCCGCCATGAATGCCTCGCCCCGCATGTTATCGGCGCGGAACGCATGTTTGGCTTGAGCGAGCATCGTCATGGCGTCCCGCGCTCTGGAGAGGTCCAGGTCGGTCAGCGACCTCTGGACGCCACGGCTGTAGAGCAGCGGAGCGGACGTGTCGGGGATGCCGAGTTCACGTGCCGTGGCCACCGCCTGCGCGAGCAGCGGCGCAGCGAAGTCGTGGTTGCCTTGCAAGAGCGCGATCCATGACAGCACTGTCAATGCGGCGACTTTGTCGAGGCTGGGGGCTTCGGGGTGCGCGTCGAGTCCGAGCTCGAGCATCCTCTTCGACTCGTTGAGCAGGCCTTCGAAGAAGAAGAACCGGGTCCGGCCGGCGTTGATCGCCAGCTTCAGGGCTCGGCCCTCCATGCCGGGCCGGGACAGGAAATGCTTCTGTGCGGCGCGCAGGTTGGGCAGGTCGGCACGGAGCCGGCGCCGCCAGAACACCTCGTCGGGTCCGAACCACTCACCGGTGGCCCGCTCAGCCAGGGTGTCGAAGTAGGTCGCGTGGGCCTGGCGCAGCTCCGCTGCCATGCCGGCGTTGGCGACCTGGTCCAAGCCGAACTGCCGGATCATCTCCAGCATGCGATATCGGGTACGGCCATCCCGCTCGGCGAGCAGCACCGATTTGCGGACCAACCGGGCCAGCAGAGGGTGGACCTGGTCCTCGTCGATGCCGTGGACTCGACACACGGCTTGGGCGGCTTCGAGGTCGAAGGTGGCCTCGAACACCGAGACGAGAGCCCACATGCGCTGCTCACTCTCGGTCAGCAGCTGGTGGGACCAGTGCAGCGCAGCACGCATCGTTCGGTGATGGGCTTGTTCGGAGGTGCCGTCGACCAGCAGCGCCAGCAGGTCGGGATGGGCGATCATCTCGCCCAGGGTCATGGTGTCCAGCTGTACCGCGGCCAACTCGATGGCCAGCGGGATGCCGCCGAGCAACTGGCACAACTGGGTCGCCAGCGGTCGCTCGTCCTCGCGGATCTCCGCACCGACCGCGGCCGCCCGGTCGATCAGCAGTCGTACCGCTTCGTGATCGCCGTCCGGGTGGGTGGTCTCGCCGGTCGTCGTGTCGCCCACGCACAGCGGCGGCACGCGCAGTAGGTGCTCGCCCTCGACGGCGAGCACGCCCCGGCTCGTGGCCACCACTCGGAACGTCTCGACAGCTTTGAGGAGCGTGTTCACCAGCCGCGGTACCGGTCCTGAGCCGGCGTCGCCGACCAGGTGTTCGCAGTTGTCCAACATGAGCAGCGTGCGTCGGCGCCGGAAAAAGTCGATGAGCCGATCCCGCCCGGGAACGACGGAGTTGTCCAGGATGCCCAGCGCCTCGGCGATCATCGATTCGAGCCGGTTGTCGCTCTCCTTGAGTTCGGCGAGCCGGACGATCACGACGCCGTCCGGGTAGGTGCCCGCCGCCGTCAGATCGGCCGCCAGGCGTTCCAACAGCCGGGTCTTGCCCACACCGCCGGCGCCCATCAGCGTGACCAGGCGCGCGGTCCGCAGCAGCTGAGCGGCTTCGTTGAGCAGGCTCGTCCGGCCGATGAAACTGTTGACCTCTGCGGACAGCGACGTCGAAGCGACTGGTGGTACGGACGTGGCCTGCCGCTCGTCGCGCCGCGATGTGATGTCGCCGTGAGCGTCGCTGCCCCTCATTCGTGTCCCCCAACACGTTGACCGACTCGTTCCGGGTAGGCCTTCCTAGCCTCTCTCATTCGATTCGTCACGCCAGTAGATCGTCACCAGGCGACAGGCAAGGCTGTTACGCCGCGGATGAGCCGGTCGGTATGCCATTGCACCTGGTCGGGGTCCACTGCCAGCCGTAGGGCGGGGAAGCGTGTGAGCAGCGCTGTCATCGCGACCTGCAGTTCCGTCCGGGCCAGCTGTGCGCCCAGACAGTGATGCAAACCGTGTCCGAAGGTCAGGTGCGAGGCAGCGTTGCCCCGAGTGAGATCGAGACGGTTCGGGTCGGCGAAGGCGGCCGGATCGCGGTTGGCCACGTAGAAATCCACGAGCACCACGTCACCGGCATGAACAATCTGGCCACCCAGTTCCGTATCCTCCGTGGCGCGGCGGGCGAAGTCCACGGAGGCGCCGAGCGGGATCCAGCGCAGCAACTCCTCCACTGCGTCGGGCACCCCAGCCGGGCCCCCGCTGACCAGTTCCTCCCAGCGCCCTTGAGACAGGAGCACGAAGACGCCGTTGCCGATCTGGGCGGCGGTGGTCTCGTGGCCCGAGATCAGCAGTGTGGTCGCGAGCTTGACCATTTCGATCTCGGAGAGGCGGCCACCGCCGTCGTCGCGGGCGGCGGCAAGCTCGGACAGGAGATCGTCCGCCGGCTCCTCACGCCGGCGTCCGATCAACTCGGCCAGGTAGTTATCGAGGTTGTTCCGGGCGGCTTTGCTCTCCTCAGGCGTAGCGTCGCCCCCCAGTGACAAGGTCAGCTCTGTCCAGTGGCGGAACTGACCATGGTCCGAGTTCGGCACGCCGAGCAGCTCGCAGATCACCTTGACCGGCAGCGGCCAAGCGAGCGCATCGGCGAGGTCGGCTGGCTGTCCCGCCACCACCATGTCGTCCAACAAGCTATTGACGATGTCTTCGATGTCCGGCCACATCTGGTGGACCCGGCGGGGTGTGAATGCCTTCGTGACCAGCCCGCGCAGCCTCGTATGGTCGGGTGGATCCTTGCTGATCAGCATGTCTGGTGGGTCCGGGTGGGGTCGCGCCCGCGGAGTATCTTCGCGTCCGGCTGCTTGTGCTCGAGAAAACCGTCGATGATCCGTGAACACGGCCTTCACGTCCTCGTAGCGGGTGACCAGCCATGCGAAGCCCTCGCCGTAGGGCATACGGATGGGGACCAGGCCTGGCTGCTTGAGCGCCTCGAAGTACCGCGGGTGGATGTCGAGGCCGGTGACTGGCCCGAACGGGTAGGTCTCCGCGTTACTCGTCTCGCTCGTCACGGTCACGATTCCCCCTGCGTGGTCCGACTGAACCGCAGCATTGCAACGATCACACACCTGGTGAACACGCCAACGCTACCGACGTGGATCGATGCGGGAAACCATCAGGTTTGAATCTACGTGGCGGCATCCGTAGGGACACGGAGTGCTGAGTCGGTCGCGTTCGGCGCCCCTCGATGGCCAACCGTGGAGCGACGAAACTGTCATGATGGTTTTCAGATTTGACACACTGGTGGTGAAGGGGTGTTGTCTAAAGGATCGTGGGATCCCGATCGCCTACCCCTGACCGCGTCATCGGCAATGTGCCAGCACCGCGGGCGAACGACTCGTTCGTTGGCCGCAAGGCCATGACCGCGACTGTACGACAGCAGTTGGTGACCTCGCGACTGGTCACCCTGACCGGCGTCGGTGGGGTGGGCAAGACGCGGCTAGCCCTACATGTCGCCCACGAACTCGGCACCAGCGGGTTTCCCGATGGGCGGTGGCTGATCGACCTGACCTCACATCGAGACGAGGGCTTGGTGTTCGAGGCCATCGCCACGACGCTTGGCCTGCGCAGCTACTCCGAGGACACCACGCAGGACGCTCTCATCAGCTATCTGGCCGAACGGCGCACCCTGCTCGTTCTGGACAACTGCGAGCACTTGATCGACGGCGCGGCATACGCGATCGCAGCACTCCTCGACGGCGCCCCTGAACTACGAGTCCTCGCGACCAGCCGAGAACCGTTGGGGATCGATGGAGAGCACCTGGTCACCGTTCGACCGCTGGCCGTCCCGCCAGCGGAATCCGAACAACACCGGCCCCCGAACACCTCGCCCTACGACGCCGTGCGACTCCTCGTCGCCCGAGTTGAGGCGATGGGGAAGCCAGACTTCGGTACGACGGCGGACCCAGCGCTGGTCGCGCGCCTGGTGCGACGGCTTGACGGCATTCCCCTCGCGATCGTGCTGGCAGCCGGGCGTCTGCACAGCTTGACCCTCGAAGACGTACTGGAGCAACTCGACGACCGGTTCAGCGTGCTGACCCGCGGTCGCCGTGACGCCCCCGACCATCACCGAACGCTGCGATCGTGCATCGAGTGGAGCTACGACCGGTGCTCACCTCCTCAACAAGCTCTCTGGCAGAGACTCGCCGTCTTCGCCGGCCACTTCTCGAGGACGGCAGTGGTTTCTGTCTGCTCCGACGAGATGGATGACACCATCGGCGGACGCAACATCGTTGATCTACTCGACGACCTGGTACGCCAATCCGTCGTCCAGCACGACGGGGACTCCTACCGACTACTGGACATGGTCCGCGAATACGGACTTACGCGGCAGGAGACCGAGGAACATCTCAGATGGCAGCGGCGACATGCCGAATACTACCGCGAGGTCGCACTGAGCTGCGCGGCGAAACGCTTCTCTCGGAATGGGGAAGTCGTTCCAGTAATACACCGCGAAATGGCGAACATGCGGGCCGCGCTCGACTGGAACATGGACCACAGCGACGGTAGCCAAGTCCTGGCGTTCACAGTCGCGCTGACCGAGGCTGCAGCGTGGTTCACCGCCGCGAGCTTGACCGAAGGACGTCGCTACCTCACGCGGGCAATGAAGATCCCGGTGACGCATCGACCCGGCATGGGACGCGTCATCACAGCGATGCACATTGTGTGGTATGCGGTGCTTCAGGACGATTTCGCCGCCGCCGACTGGGTGAAACGATGCAAACAAGAAGCCCAGGACCTCGGGCCTACGGCTACAGCCTTCGCATCCATGGGCGAAGGGCTGTATCTATGCTTCCTGGAGGAGGACGAGAGATCGATCGGGCTTCTGGCCGCCGCGCTCGACGAGTTTCAAAGGTCCGGGCGTCCGCGCTATATCTACCTATCCAGCTTGTACCTGGCGAACGCGGCCTTGAAATTCAACGATCTAACAACCGCCGACGCAGCCAGTAGACAGTGTCTAGAATTCACGGAATCACAGGGCGACGAGTACTCACTCTCCTGGGCACTCTTGCTCCGCGGCTTGACAGAACTCAGCCATGGACACGTCAAACAAGCGCGAGAACTTCTGCGCAAGAGCCTTCGGACCCAACGCAAGATTGGCGCACACTGGGGATTGGATTGGACGGTTGAGACACTGTCTTGGGCCGCGGCAACCGACGAGCAATACACATTAGCCGCCCAACTCATGGGCGCGGCAAGCAGGCTGCAAACAATATCAGCACAAGACAAGAGCGCTGGCTTTCAGTCATACTTCGACTCTCATATCAAAGATGTCGTTCAGATCATCAGGAACAATCTGACATCAGACGAATACGAGACCGCCTACAGCTTCGGATCCGACTTGACATCGGACCAAGCCATCGCGTTCGCCTTGGGCGACGCGTTGGCCGACGCCAACACTTCGACAGCGCATGTTATCTCGTCGCCGCAATTGTCACGACGGGAAACTGAAGTCACAGCCCGGATTGTACGCGGTCTTACGAACCGCGAGATCGGACAGGAGCTTTTCATATCGACACGAACAGTCGAAACCCACGTCAAGAACATTCTGAAAAAGCTCGGCGCCAAAAACCGAACGGACCTCGCTCTACAGTTCAAGGACAACTTCGAACCGTGAACTTGATCGTCGAGATCCTTCACAGGAGCCCAAAGGTCTCCGCTAAGGTTCGCTCGCGTTTCGACACTCGACACAATGGTCGCGACCGTCTGAATCCGAGCCGCGCTTGTTCGCCGCTCCTAACCGCTCTAAACGATCACCGCCATGATCCATATCGCTCAGAAGCAGCCGCACTGGAGCCGTCCTCGCATGAACCATCTGGAGAGTCCCGTCAAGGCGCCCGGCGCGACGGTGAGTAGTCCGGGTCGGTGGCGTGACGGCGCTGTGGCCTGTTCCAGAGCGCTCAGCGCACGCGAATGATGGTCTTGCCCTTGCGCCGCTCGGTCGGGTTGAGCGCGGGAGGGCGTCGTCGAGGCTCGCGACGGTGCCGATGTGCGTGCGCAGGCGCCCGTCCCGCACCCGGTCAACGATCTCCACCAGCTGACCGGGAACGGACTCGACGACGAAGTCGATCGCGAGGCCGTCGGCAGGGCGAGCCTCAACTGGCCGACCACCGACACCAGCGTTCCGCCGGGCCGGATGACGCGCGCCGAGCGCGTTTGGACGTCACCGCCGATGACGTCGAAGACCAGGTCGACCCCGCCGAGGTCGTCGTGGTCGAGGTCGAGGAACTCGTTCGCGCCGAAGTCCAGCGCCGCCTGGCGGTCCGCCGCCCGCCCGGTGCCGATGACGTAGGCACCGAACTCGCGGGCGAGCTGGGTCACCACGGACCCGACCGCACCGGCCGCGCCGTGCGCGAGAACGCTCTGCCCCGCCCGAAGACGACCGTGCTGGAACAGGCCCTGCCACGCGGTCAGGCCGGAGATCGGCAGGCTCGCACCCACCGTGAACTCGACGTTCCCCGGCAGCGGCGCGAGGTTGCGGGCCTCCACGGCCGTGTACTCGGCCAGGGTGCCGTAGTAAGCGATGAGGACTTCTCCGGGATGACGTACCTCGAGTTCCTCAGCGAGACCCTCGACGTCTTCGAAGCGCTTTCGACGCTCGCCCAGGTCTTTAGAGCAAGTCGCGTCGCTTCATCGCCGGACTTCGGCCTGTCGGAATGACCGACATACACCAACGCAACTGATCAACGAAGCATCTAGTCTCCTGTTTTCAAGATCTATGCAACCCCGTCCGGGGAGGTTCGCTCTAGAGCATATGCACTGGTCAGGACGCTGTAGCCGCGTAGCGGACGCTCTCGAACAGGGCTGAATGAGACTGCGACCAGCCCCGACGCGTGCTGGCAAGACCAGCAAGTCACCATCTTGAGGTAGCACCCAGCTACCTGCCCGCCTGGTGCCCCACAGCTGTGGACCAACTCGACAAGGACACGTGCCAGCTGCTCGTTCATCATCGTCGACGTCGACCAGTCATCCGGCGAGATACGTGCCTCGATGGGCCGTTTCGACTGTCGTATTGCGGCCTCCATTTGATGTGACGCCGCGACTGTGCTGGACTCGAAAATCATCAGTCGCACACAGACTGTGGCACAATAGTTCGATGCAGCGTGCACGGAAAAATGCTCGGACGAAAGCCCTGTCGACCCGCCAATTGGCAAGCGGGTCAAGAAGAGCGGGATTGCATCGCCCCTTGCGCCGTAGGTCACGGACTGCACGGCTCGCCGATGCCCTCGGCCGGCTTAATCGCGCGATAGATTGGAAAGGGTGGACCACCCTCATAGCCGCGGTTGCGCTATGGCTCAATCAGCAATCTGTTACAACGTCACAGCAGCAAGCAGCCCTCGCACAGTCCGGCCAATTGAATGATCGATTCGACAAAGCGATCGCGCGACTAACTTCTGACATTGCCGCAATTCGACTTTCTGGCGTCGAGGACCTTCGTTCATTGAGCGACGACTTCCCGGCTGCTGAAGGTAGAGTTCACAGCCTCATGGGAGCTTTTGTTTCTCAGAAGATTCAAGGAGTGTCCTCATGCGGGGACCTACTCAAACTGCCAGATCTCGTGGCAGCGGCAGCAGTATACGTCAACCGAGAAGATAGCTACTTGTCATGCGTCTCAACGTCAATCAATAATGAAAAGTGTGCTCTTTATGGAGACTATCTGTCGATTCGAGGCGAGACTGAGGTTCGTCTGCCCCTGAATGGCACATGGGCTCAAAGATGGATGTTCGACTATCTGGATCGCGACGCCCGCGACTATCTACAATCCCAATTGCCCCGAGATTCACGCCCCCCTTGCGACGATAGTATTCAATCGACACAGCCTTATGGGAGCACGATCCTGGCCGCTTCCCAGACTGATTCTCCGGACTCATTGAGTGTCTGGCTACTCAGCGACACTGTTGTTGGGCCAGCGAAGACCGTTGTCATGCTTGCTGAGGATCACTCACTTCCCTTCCAACAGACTGCATTGTTGAGCCTGCCATACTAATAGATTATCGACATTGTTAACGCTGCGGAGCCCTAGTCCGGCAAGTAGCTGACTACCAGGGAACCGCCGCACGCTGCCTGGTCTCCGTTCACGCTGGCCACCGACCAAGCCAATCCTCACGACGGCCAGTCGACTCTTTCAGCAGGTCCGGCCGTACATTTTTCCAGGCGGTGTCGTTGACGCGCGTGGTTGGTTTCAGTGACGCGGACGCCGCAGGACATAGGCAACTACTGCAAGAGCAGCAACTACCACGAGGGCAGTAGCCGGTGCTCGCGTCGACGTCGATAAGGGCTTGTGCCCAGTTGGCTCCAATTGCGGGACGCGCGCGGCGGAAGATTCGGGCGGCGCGGCGACGGCAGAGCGGGCATCGCGTTTGGGTCGTAGCATTTCAAAAAGAAGACTGGCCAACAGGGAAGCTCCGACACCGAGGAAGATGCCGCCCCCGATTAGCCAATTCTGCCACCAGTCCATATCGTCGATATTGGTGACGCGCGCCGTAGCGCGAAGTGGCGTGGCACTATCCCAAACGACTCTACTGGCGTCAGCCAATGGTGGGATCGCGACGTCGACCGTGGCTCGCGCTGTCAAGCCGCCGCTGACGATCTGCTTATGCAGGACGGCAGGAATAGACCATGTGCCTTGCAGGCCGTCGAGGCCAGTGAAGAGACCAAGCATGCCCTGCGGCGCTGTGGGAAATCCGCCAATGAGCGGCCATACCTGACTGGTGCGAGGTCCGTTGATCCCCCAGAAGCTGCCAGTTCGCTGGATGGGGCCTTGTGCGACGCCGCTGACGGTCGTGCCGGTTCCACTCGTGAAGTGCTGGTCGGCGCCGGCAGGTCCGAAACACGGCGTTGGATGATCTATTACGATCCGGATTTCTTGCACCGGGCCGAGATGCCAAACGGTGTCACCGAATCCGAGTGCCAGGTCGGGCACCGTACTTACGTGCGGTGCGGTCGGTGCTCGATCTGCACTGGGGACCAGGTTCTGGTCAATGACAACGATAGTATCGAGTCGGGCTTGGCCCCCAAGGAGGAGAACTCCGCGGAACGGTTGGTCCCCACACGCCAGTACCGAATAGACCAGAGATGGATGGTTGCCGGGAGCGCCCGGCACTGCGGCCTCGGCTCGTAGCAAGATTTCTCCTGCTTCTGACGACGCCCCTGGTTGCAGCACCGCCACCCAGCCAGGATTCGCGGACGTGGACGGTTGGGCATTTGTCACCAGCGACAGCACTGCGTAGCTGGCCATCGACCCTACCCCGAGGATCATGATCGTGACGCTGGCCCAAAACCGCCGACGACTCGCCACGGACCTCCCCATCCTTCCCGATCTTGCTTGACCGGTAGCGCACCGGAACCACACAAACACCGACGTCGATATCAGCCGAACTCTGCGTCGACCAAGCCGGACCGGCGTGCACCAGGCTTGGTCGGCACGGACGATTGACACGAGCATCCGTCAACGTGCGGCACGGATCCGCAACTGCTTCCGGAGCGTATCCGCTGAAATCGGTCGTTGATGTTCGACCCAATGGCGGGCGTCTTGCTGTCGAGTGTGTTCGATCATGGGCTTCCTCCGGTCGATGGCCCGGAGCCGGAGGTTTCACGCTGGTTGCGGCGTTGATCCGCACCGCAACAGCAGTGATGACTCTCGTCACACCTGAGCCCGCACCAGCAAACTCACCCCAACTGCGGAGCGCCGGGCAACATCCAGTCGTGGCGGATCGCGGGTGTGAGCGGCGGCAGTGTGCACCGTCGGGCAGCGGCGATGAGATCAGGCAGCGGGATCGGAGCTGGCCAGCGCCTGAGTGTCCCGTTACGTCCGGCCGTGATCAGGTTGCCGTCCGGAGCGAGCGCTAGTGCGGCGATCCCGCTCGTGTTGCCGGGCAGCTCGTACAGCAGCCGGCCGTCCGGGGTCCACACCCGGATGGTGCCGCCCTCTTCGCCGGCGACGATCAGGCCCGCATCGGTGACGGCGAGCCCACCGGCCAGCCGGCCGGGGACGTCGAGCACGTGCATGAGTGACCCATCGTGGCTCCATGTGCGGACGGTGCCGTCGTGGGATCCGCTGACGAGGCCACCGTCCGGGGCGAAGGCCAGATACACGACCGGTTGCGTGTGTCCGATGAGCGTGTGCAGCAGCGCGCCGTCGCGGTCCCAGACGCGGACGGTGCGGTCCGCGGACCCGGTAGCCAGCCGTCCGTCAGCGGCGAACGCGAGGGCCTCCACCTGGTCCTTGTGGCCGTTGAGCTCATGGAGCAGCTCACCGGCGGTACCCCAGATCCGCACAGTGCCGGTCGTGGTGGCGGTGACGAGCCGGTCGTCTGGCGCGAAGCTGAGGCGTCGCACCGGCGAGTCGTGCTCGAGAGTGTGCTGCAGCTGGCCGGCGGTATCCCACACCAACACGGTGGGGTCGTCGCCGGCGGTGGCGAGGCGCATGTCCGGGGCGAACACCAAGTGCCGTAGGTTCTGCTGCCGGGGCAGATCGAGGAGCGGGACGCCGTCGGCGGACCAGACCTCCACGCTCATGCCGGTCACGACGGCGAGGACTCCATGCGGACCGAACGCCAACGGGCAGCTCTCGTCGTGCCGGCCCAGCGCCCGACGATATCCGTGATCGTCGGCGCCGAACGCCGACCACGAGCCCGTCGTCAGTCGGCCGGCCGGCCCGACCTCCACCTCGAACCGGGTGGTGCGGTCATTGTGTAGTACCGGAGGGACACGCGTGCTGAGATCCCAGAGGTAGACCGCGCGATCGGCGGTCACCAGCCGGCAGCGCGCGTCGAAACCGAGGATGATCATGTGGTCGGTTCTTATCGCGCTGGCAAAGGCGACCGTGCGGTCCGGTTTGTACAATCGCACCTCACCGTGACCGGCCAACGCCAGCAAGCCGCCGGGTACATACGCCAGCGAGGTCCATGCTTTGCCCACTGGGAAGCGGTAAGTCGGCATGCCGCCCAGTCGGTAGATGGTGACGTAGCCATTCGTGTGGGTTGCGGCCAGGTGACCTGCGTCCGAGAAGGCGAGGTCTCGCACCGGGGCGTCAGTGTCTCCGAACCCGGCGCGGGGAGTGGTCGGGAGGGATGCATGGTCTGCGGGCCAGACGTGCACGGCGCCGTCCTGGCAGCCGGCGGCGATCCGTCCGTCCGTGGCTACCGCCAGCGCGGTGATCATTGCCTTCTCGTCAGGGCTGGGGAGACAGCACTGTTCGGGGCCGCTGCTGTCGCAGACCTGGATCTCCCCGTCCTCGTCGGTCGTGATCAGCACGGCATCGGGTGTGAACGCGACAACGGTCAACTCTCCCTCTCCGGTCGCTCGGCGCAGCGGCTCCCCGTCAACGTCCCACAGGCACGCCGTGTGGTGACCCGCGGCGGCCAGCCGTCCGTCGGCGGCGAACACCACGCTGGTGACCCGCCGCATGTCGCCCTCAAGCTGGCGGATCATTCGCCCGTCCGCGGCCCACAGGATGACCCGTCCCGCCTCATCCCCTGACGCCAGTCGGCCGTCCGACGCGAAGGCGAGCGCGCACACCGGCGCCGTATGTCCGCTCAGCACGCTCATGAGGGCGCCGTCCTCGGCCCAGATCCGGATCGTGCCCGTGTCGTCCGCCGAGGCGATTCGGCCGTCCGGTGCCAGTGAGCCGCAGCGCACCTGCCCGGTGTGTCCGGTGAGGACGTGCCGCAGCCCTCTGGCCAGCGACTCATACAGCGCGGTGTTGGCGGTCGGGGTGGGGGCCAGTTCGGTACAGGCGGCCAGCGACAGGCTGATCGCCGCCGCCGGGTCGGCTCCGATTAGGTCACGGGCGCGACCAGCGGCCACGTTCGCCCGGCGCCGCCGCTCAACCGCGTCGTGTTCCATCGAGGCGGCGGCGAACTCGGCCAGCGGCTCGGGCAACACCACTGTGGAAGCAGCGTCCAGCTCGGCGAGTCGCTCGGCGGAGGCCAGGTGGCTGGTGGGTCGCCCGGCGTTCACCCAAGCCTGCGCGAGCGGCAGCAGTTCGGTGATCCGTCGCAGCGTGCCACGATGTGTCTCGATGTGCGCGGCCAGCGGTTGCCACTGCCGCAGCAGCGCCTCGTGCGCGACCTCATAAACGACCCGGCCCGTTGGGTCGCCGGGCTCGTCGGGATCGTGGTCGCTGGTGAGCAAGTGGACGTGTACGAACGCGGCCGTCACCTCTTGTTGCGCGGCGGTCAGCGCGTCGCGCCGCACCCGCCGCCGGGTGGGCTCCTCACCCTGGAGGTTCACGAACAGCAGAAGCGTGGTCAGCGTGGTGTTGAGGTCGTGCCCGGACGCGACCAGGGCCGCCTCGGCGCGGGCGGCGATCACCCCACCCACCTTGCCGGCCTGTTCATAGCTGGCCTTGGTGATGTACCGGTCGCGGCCGAGGCCGTCGTACAGCTCCCCGAGCAGCAAGCTGAGCAGCGGCAGCGCGTCGCCGCGGCCGGTGTCGCGCACGATCTGCTCGACCAGGCCGGGCTCGAACACCGTGTCAGTCAGACGGGCCGGACCATCCACAACCTGGCGGATCTGCTCCGGTTCGAGCACGTTCATCATGAACGGCACCATGAACAGTCCGGCGGCAGGCCCCTGCTGAAAACGGCCGATCCACTCCGACCGCACCGTCACCACCACGCACAACCGCGGATCGTGCACCACCAGCGCGTACAGCAGCGCGAGGAACAGCTGCCGCTCCCCCTCGGTGTCCTGGATCGCGGACTCCTCGAACTGGTCGACGACCAGCAGCACTCGTTGCCGGGTGCCCCGCGCAGCCCGCAGGGCCCGTAACACGCTCACCGGCGCCGGGGCGGGGCCACCGTCCCGTACCGCCGCCAACACCGTGCGCGCCGCCCCCCGTACCCGCGTGCCGAGCAGCTCCGCGACCTCATCGACCCCCGAGACGCCGGGGGTGATCGGCGGCAAGACCATCCAGCGCTCACCCAAGCTCGGCAGTAGCCCGGCCAGCACGAGAGACGATTTCCCGCTGCCCGACGGCCCCACGACCGGTACGAACCGCTGCTCAGTCACGGCTGCGCTCTGCACCCGCCGCGCCAGGTCACGCACATCGTCCACGCGACCGAAGAACACCCCCGCCCGGTCGCGGTCGTAGGCGACCAGTCCCGGATACGGGTTCCCGCCGGTCCACTCCGGCCGCGGCAATCGCGCACGCCACCACACCCACCCGGCCCGCGCACTGACCGCAAGAACAACGGTTGCGCCGATCAGCCACGACCACTCCACCACCGGCCGCGCCCACGCAGGCCACCGCTCCGGCCGCGCCGTGACCAGGTTCGTGAGCACTCCCATCCCGATTCCCAGCAGAAACAACCCAAGCCCTGACGACCCCCCGCGCCGCCGCGGCCGCCTCGACCACATCCGCACCACACCCCCTTGTCCTCCGCCCTGTGCCATTCGTTTCACAGCGGCCAGGTACCCACCCACACGCATTCTTGGCCAAATTCCACCGGCCCCGTCAGCGTCCGCGCCAGCCGCGCCGCCACATATAACCGGGACAGCGGCAAGCAGAACCTCTGCACGGCCACAGATCCTGCCCAGTGCGCATTCACCCCCCACGCGGGTCGAACGGTGTCAAGCGAAGAAACCCCGACTTCGATGTAAGAGCGTGTTTGAGATCTTCAATCGGTGGCGAATTGGCGTGGTCCCGGCCGGGTTGCGGGTGTTCCGCGGGTGATGCGGCGAGTCATGGTGGCGATGGCGGCCCAGCGGATGATGGCCTCGGCAGTGGCGGGATGACGTTCATAGTCGCGGGCCAGGCGCCGGTAGCTGGTGAGCCACGCCAACGTTCGCTCGACCACCCAGCGGCGCGGGATCACGGCGAAGCCCTTCTGGCC